>NZ_PDGU01000017.1:0-64354 GCF_014334955.1 Corynebacterium sp. LK33
GAGCTACTGCGTGCGCCTCTTTGAATTGTGAAGTTGTCGCGTGCTTGGTGGGCAGTTAACGCTCTAGCAACTGACTACCTGGCCTGCGTCCTACATTGATGTCGAGGAAGCATGTGCCAACGCAATAATCACCGGAATGACTGTCGCGAATAGGAAAGCTGCCAGGCACAGAGCCCAAATGATTGCCGGTTTCCACTTCTGCATGAAGCCCCAAAAGGCCGTGCCGAACATCAGGAAGCCAATCGCGACGCAGACGATGGTGAAAATCACCCACGCGTCCACTTACTGTCCACCTCCAGGGTTACCGGGGTCTCCGCCGCCTTCATTGCCACCGCCGAAACCACCGCCTCCCGGAATCGGGATGGGCAGTAGGTCAGCGATTCCGCCGCCACCGCCTCCGCCATCGCCACCCGGAACCGGAAGCGGTGCAGGCTGCTCCTCGGAGGACTCAGAGGTCGACTCCTCGGCCGACTCCTCTTCTGTGGTCTCCGGGGCATAGCCCTGGTCATAGCCAGAGTCAGAGGTCGACGGCGCCTGGTACTGCGGCGCACCTGCGACACCACCGATTGGCTCCGGCTTGGTGAAGTACTCAAAGTCCTCGTTAGACAGTGCGTTATCCATGGTGTACTTCCACAGATCGCCCGGGGTTTGCGAGCCGTACATGATGCCACCATAGGAGTTGTAGAGCGCCGAACCATCGACGTTGCCAACCCACACTGCAGTCGACAGCTGCGGTGTCGAACCGATCATCCACGCATCCTTGTTCTGGCCGGTGTCACCCAACTGCGTAGTACCGGTCTTGGCGGCCGACGGGCGACCACCACTCAAGGGCTTGTTGCTGTAACCGGCAATAGGCTCCATGGCCGATATCATATTGGTGGCCACTGCCTTGGAAACTCGACGGTCGCCCTTGTCAGCGTTGGACTCGTAAACAATCTCGCCCTTGGAGTTTTCGACCTTCTCTACGAAGTGAGTCTGCTGATAGACGCCATCGTTAGTCAGGGTAGCCAGACCAACGGCCATATCCAGCGGACGTGAGAGGTACTGACCCAGGGCGATACCGTCCTGCGAGTGACCGTTGTCGTCCATCAGAGTCTTTTCAATACCCGGGATGGACTCAGCCACGCCCAGACGATGAGCCATTTTGGCGGTGTCATCCGGACCATTCTTCAGGTCGCGCTGCAGGCGAATAAACGGGGTGTTCAGCGACTGCTTCAGGGACTCATAAAGCGGAAGCACGCCACCGCCGGCACCGCCGTCGTTGTGCAGAGTGACGTTACCGGACTGCACAGGTGCCGAAGAGTACTGCGCGGTCAGTGGAATGCCCTGATCGAGCGCTGCTGCCAGCGCAAAAATCTTGAAAGTAGAGCCGGTCTGCAGACCGCTGTTCGCGTAGTCCCAACCAGTCGGATCGTCGCCACCGTAGTAAGCGCGGACAGCACCTGTCTTCGGCTCCACCGAAACGATGGCGGCACGCAAACCCGTTGACTGATCGACGTAGTTTTCCATCGCATCCAGGGCAGCCTGCTGCACCGTCGGGTCAATGGTCGTCGTAATGCGTAGACCGCCAGTGTTGACCTCCTGCTCGGAGATACCTTCGCGCTCCAACTCAGCCAGAACCTGATTCTTAATCATGGCAGCCGGGCCGGGCTCCGGAGCCTGCTTCGGCGCCAACGCCGGATCGATGGTCTCCGGGTACTGCATTCCCGCGCGGTCCTGCGGCGAGACGATGTTCATCTCCACCAGGCCATCGAGGACGTAGTTCCAACGCTGCTCAGCCTCCGGGCGGTTAGTCCACGGATCCAGTGCGGATGGACGCTGAATCGAGGCTGCCAGCACGGCACCCTCTTCGGCATTCAGCTCACCGACTTCCTTACCGAAGTAGGCCTTCGACGCTGCCGCGATACCGTATGCGTTACGACCAAAGTAAATCGTGTTGAGGTAGGCCTCAAGGATTTCGTCCTTAGTCCACTCCCGCGCCATCTTCGCCGACATGACCAGTTCCTTGGCCTTACGGGTCAGCGTGCGCTCATTGCCCACCACAGCATTCTTGACGTACTGCTGCGTAATGGTCGAGCCGCCACCGGCACTGGAATTACCAGTCACGACTCCCAGAGCCGCACGGGCATAACCAGTCAAGGAAAAACCCGGGTTGGTATAGAAATCACGATCCTCAGCTGCCAGCACTGCATTGCGTACAGCATCCGGCACCTTGTCGATAGTGATGTTGCTTCGGTTACCGCCCTCGGGGACGATGCGCGTGATTTCCTTTTCACCAGAACGGTCATAAATCACCGCAATCTGGCTATTGGCCAACTCCTCTGGCTCCGGCACGTCCGTTGTCGCATAAGCAACACCGAACACAACTACCGGCAACAGCACGACCAGCGCCACGGCTAGACCGAGCCACGCTAAAATTCGCCGCTTATTATCAGTCGGCTGTTCTTCTTGCGCCATCGAGCTTTCCTCTTCATGGTCATCTGGTTCATGGTCATCTGGGGCGTACTGCCCCTTCTCCGGGTCCGGCTCGCTTGCCGACGTCATCTCTGAATCGGTAGCCAGACCCTCGTCACTGCCACCGACCGAAACAGCATCAATGCTGTCGCTGGAATCGTCGTCAAGCGATGCGTCATCGGAGCGTGCGTGCGTATTGAAGGAATCAGCATCCGGCTGATCCCACCACTCGCCTGATGAATTAGAACCCTGGCCCTCGTGAGGGCTGTTAGGACCGCCTGGGCTATCGGGTCGATCATTGCTCACGGGTGCTCTCCCTAGTTTTCTGACTCTTCTCGAGCTGCCTGAAGTGTCCGGGTCAGGAAACTCCACTTGCAGTCGGGGCACACCTCAACTTCTTTGACGGTGCACGAACCATATTCATTAACTATTGCGGATAATTCGTTTTCAGTACAAGCAGAGCCGGAACGACGGCCCAAGTTTTCTCCGAACACCCAGAATACGAGTCGGAGGTCGAATTTGCGACATACTGGGCACTCTTCCTGGGACTTTCTGCCGTGAAAACGCGCGGCAGCGACCAGCCGAGCATCGGCATCACAGAGTGATCTTCGTGAAATCTCCCCTGCACGCCACTGCTCCAATAACTGCTTCTTGAGCAAGGAGTGATCGATCTCGCCCTGCCATGTCATCACGAAGACAGATTAGCAGGCGCGTGCGGGCTGATTTCACCCCCGCTTTATCGGTACACACATGCCCCCTCACGGTTCGGGCATCGGCAAAAAACGCATAAAGGTATAACGTCACGCTCGTTACCTCAATGCGTGCACCCACTCACGGCCGCACCGCTGGCGTAAGGCCCTGGTGCGGGTTCTGATGCTAGGTTCTGATGCGAGTTCCCGGTGTGAGTTCCCGGCGCGAGGTCAAAGCCTCCGAGCACATAGTTTCAAGGAGAATTACCAAATGAGTTCAATTCGCGTCGCTATCGTCGGCGTCGGCAACTGCGCCTCCTCCCTGGTGCAGGGTGTCGAGTTCTACCGCGATGCAAAGCCCGATGAGACCATTCCTGGCCTCATGCACGTCGTCTTCGGCGACTACCACGTCTCCGATGTCGAGTTCGTCGCAGCTTTCGATGTTGACGACAAGAAGGTCGGCAAGGACCTCTCCGAGGCCATTGTTTCCTCCGAGAACTGCACCATCAAGATTGCCGATGTCCCGACTCTCGGCGTTGAGGTTCAGCGCGGCCCGACCCTGGATGGCGTTGGCAAGTACTACGCGGACACCATCGACGAATCCCCGGCTGAACCGGTCGACGTTGTTCAGGCGCTGAAGGATGCCAAGGTCGATGTCCTGGTCTCCTACCTGCCGGTCGGTTCAGAACAGGCTGACAAGTTCTACGCACAGTGCGCCATTGACGCTGGTGTAGCTTTCGTCAATGCCCTGCCGGTCTTCATCGCTTCCGACCCGGAGTGGGCCAAGAAGTTCGAAGACGCAGGGGTTCCGATTGTCGGCGACGACATCAAGAGCCAGGTCGGCGCAACCATCACCCACCGCGTCATGGCCAAGCTATTTGAGGACCGCGGTGTTCGCCTCGAGCGCACCCTGCAGCTCAACGTCGGCGGCAACATGGACTTCAAGAACATGCTCGAGCGCGACCGCCTCGAGTCCAAGAAGATCTCCAAGACCCAGGCTGTCACCTCCAATCTCACCGGTCCGCTGGCCGGCAAGATCGATGACCGCAACGTCCACATCGGCCCGTCCGACTGGGTGGACTGGCTGGATGACCGCAAGTGGGCCTACGTCCGACTCGAGGGCAAGGCCTTCGGCGAGGTGCCGCTGAACCTTGAGTACAAGCTCGAGGTCTGGGACTCCCCGAACTCCGCTGGCATCATCATCGATGCTGTTCGCGCTGCCAAGATCGCCAAGGATCGCGGTATCGGCGGCCCGGTTTACGCCGCTTCTTCCTACCTGATGAAGTCCCCGCCGAAGCAGCTTGCCGACGATGTTGCGCGAGCACAGCTCGAAGCATTCATCAAGGGCGAAGACTAAAAGGTACAAGCACTCAAAAGTACAAGCGAGCAGCTCCGAGAGCATGTTCCTTGAAAAGCGTCAGCCGGTTACCCATGCGGTAGCCGCTGGCGCTTTTGTGCTTCTCTAGCCTCCCCGCGCCCTCCCACGCTCTTCTCTTCCTCCTCGCCCTACTCGCTGCTGCGCCCATCTCGTCCCCGCCATGGATGCGTGCGCTGCAGTCGTCGTAAAGCAGACAGCAATACACCCGCGAGGATGAATCTGCGAGACATATCACAAGCCAAAAGCATTCTCGAAAGTAGCCGTATGGCTACCTCCAACCCAACGTTCTAAGTACAGAAGAAGTGACACTTTAGGGGGTTTCTGCCAGCACCGAAAAACCTTATACGCAGATAGGTTTAATGTTTTGTACTGGGGTTTTAGATGTTTGGTGGAAAATTCCTGGTGATTTCATCGCCGAAATCACCAGTTGTAGAAAAATAAATAGCACCCCAAATAAATTTCGTATTGGCAACTAGCACTGTTCGCATATAACATCGTCGCTATGACATTATCTTCGGGCTCGATTGGCAATCCTGATGCCGTTACTCCTCTGTCGCTCGCTAAGCGCATTCGCCCTCTCCTGACTCGCGCTGAGCTGCTCTACAGCCGCCGCTCCTCGGAGTCCCAGCTCAGCCGCGCGCAGCTGTCCATCATGATGACCCTGGAGGCACTGGGCGCCTGCCGTATCAGCCAGTTGGCTGAGGCCGAGGCCATCCGCATGCCCACCGCCTCCAACGCCGTGCACCACTTGGAGGTCGCCGGCATGGTGGAGCGCGTCCGCGACAGCAAAGACCGCCGTGGCGTCCGCGTTGAACTGACCGACCGTGGCCGTGAAGAGCTGCACCGCGTTTCTGAAGAGCGCAATCAGCAGATGGCTGAGATGTTCAGCACGCTGACCCAGGAAGAGCTGGAGTTTGGCGCTGGTCTTGAGACGATTCTGTCCAAGATCCTCGAAAACTACCCGGAGCACCCAAAGACAAACCCAAGCGTCTAGTCTCTTTTCCAGCTAGCCCTGCCACCTTTAAGCCCACAGGCAGGATACATAGCTTTTACACTTCCTCGGTGCCGTTTTAAATATGCCCGCCTATCCACGTAGGCTATTACCCAGAAGCACCACTTGGATATTTCTGAGTAATCACAGGAGGATTAGCGATGGCTTCCCGCCCGCTTCGTATCATGATTGCGTGGCGTCCAGGCGAGTACGGCACCGAAACGCTTGCTTACGCCGCTTGGTTAGCTCGCACCACGAAGGTGCAGATTCGCGTTGTCAGCGCACTGTCGCGTGGCTGGCCGCTGACCTCACTGGCTCGGTTGAGCACCAATGACTCCTGGGTTTCCCACGAAACCGAGTCTCTTGAAAAAATCATCAAGGATGAGCTAAAGCTCGCTGGCCTGCGCAAGGGCATGCTTGACGACGATGCCGTACGAATCATCGAATCCTCCAGCGAATCCACAACTATCTGCAACGAAGCCGAAGAATTCGAAGCCGATGTGGTTTTGCTTGGCACCCGCCGAAGCAATACCAAGGACTGGACCGCCAAGAACCGCAGTCGCTTTACTGCGGGATCAACCTCGGATGCGCTGCTGCATTACTCGCCAATCCCGCTGGGATTGGCGATCCCCGGCGCGAAGCTTTCTAAGCACGGTGTGACCCGTGTCAGCATTTGCTACATTGACACCCCGCAGTCCCACCATGCATTGAATAAGGCTGCTGACCTGGCATATCGCTGGGAAGTTCCCCTGCGCCTGGTCTCGTTTACGCCTCGTGGTGCGACCATGTACCCAACGGAGAACGGCTACGGCCCCTCCTCTGACCTGATGATTGAGTGGCGCGAGCAGGCTATGGGGCTGCTCGACCGCGGTATCGACCGCGCACATACCCGTTACCCAGACCTTTCCGTTGATGCGGAAGTGGCGTCCGGCAACGGTTGGGAAGAGGCCATTCAGTCCATCAAGTGGAAAAAGGGAGACTTGCTCGTTTTGGGTTCGTCTACCCTTGGCCCATTCGGACGAATTTTCATCGGCTCGTCGACTAACCACATCGTTCGCCACAGCCCGGTGCCAATGCTGATTACTCCGGCCTAGTATGGCAGGCACATCAGACGGCATTTAGAGGCGAGGGGAGCAGATGGTGGATAATTCACCGAAGCGCAGTACACCAGAGCGCAATGAGGATGAAATCTTCGACGAGCTTGAGCGCAAAATGTATTCCGGCAAGCGTGCCTACATCTACACCGCGGGTGTGATTCTTACGACGCTGCTCGCGGGCCTCATTATCGGCATCGCCGGCGCCATTGTCGGTGGCCCCACCTGTGATGCGGGTAAGTCCAGCTTCCTCTGCTCCCGCACTTGGGAGATCCTTTTCCCCGTTGTCCCGGGCGTAATCTCCCTGGTCGGCTGCCTTTTGGGCTTCTGGCAGACCTACGTGGAGTGGAAAAACTTCCGCAACTGGCGCGCGTGGCTCGCTATGTGCTGGGTGCTCATGCCCTTCACTTTGATGTGGATGCTCTCCACATTCGGTGTCCTGATTCTGGGCGTTAAGTAGGGGTAAGAGGCGGCCAGCCTCGGAGCCACCCTCTTGAGGTTTTTGCGAGAAAGCCTCAAGCGAGAAAGTGTCTGGGTTTATGACAAATTTGAGTCGATTTTAGGCCTCAAACTGTCATAAACCCAGACACTTTCTTGTACGCATTAGCCTCCCTGGTTACTTCTTCACAACCAGGTTGACCATCTTGCCCGGAACGACAATGACCTTCACGATATTGCCACCGGCGTTTTCCACAGCTGCGACAACCTTTTCGTCGGCACGCGCGGCGGCCTCGATGTCCTCGCGGGAAGCATCGGTAGCCACGTCAATGCGAGCGCGAACCTTGCCGTTAATCTGAACTGGCAGCTCAACGGTGTCGTCGACCAGCCACTTCTCGTCAACTGCCGGCCAGGGGCCGTGTGCCAGGGACTCGGTGTGGCCGAGACGGCTCCACAGTTCCTCCGCAATATGCGGTGCCACCGGACCAAGCATGAGAGCCAGCGGCTCCACGGCGGCGCGCGGTGCACCGGCCGAACCGTAGGTCTTAGTCAGGTAGTTGACGTACTCAATGAGCTTTGCGACGGCCGTGTTGTCACGCAGCTCTGCGTAATCGGAGGTAACCCCTTCCACGGTGCGGTTGAGGGCCTTGAGGTCGTCGTCGGAAAGCGCTGCGTCCGTGACGGCGAGCTCACCGGAGTCCTCATTGACCACCAGGCGCCAAGCGCGCTGGAGGAAGCGCTGCGAGCCGACCAGATCCTTCGTCGCCCACGGGCGGGAGGTGTCCAGCGGACCCATGGCCATCTCGTAGACGCGCAGGGTGTCAGCGCCGTAGTTGTCGCAGACCTCGTCGGGGGAGACGGCGTTCTTCAGGGACTTGCCCATCTTGCCGTACTCCTGGAAAACTTCCAGGTCAGAGCCGTCTTCGGCGCCGCCTGGGATGAGGAACTTACCATCGCGCTCAACAACCTGATCCGCCGGCTGGTAGACACCACGGGCATCGGTGTAGGCGTAGGCCTGGATGTAGCCCTGGTTGAACAGACGGCGGTACGGCTCCTTGGAGGTCACGTAGCCGAGGTCGAAGAGGACCTTGTGCCAGAAGCGGGAGTAGAGCAGGTGCAGCACTGCGTGCTCGACGCCACCGACGTAGAGGTCGACGCCGCCTGGATCGTCCTTACCGTGAGTCTCTGGGCGGGGGCCGGTCCAGTAGCGCTCGTTTTCCAGGTCAACGAACTCCTCAGCGTTATTCGGGTCGATGTAGCGCAGCTGGTACCAGGAGGAACCTGCCCAGTTCGGCATGACGTTGGTGTCACGGCGGTACTTCTTCTTGCCATCGCCGAGATCGAGCTCGACATTGACCCAGTCAGTGGCCTTGTCCAGTGGAGCCTTTGGCTCGGTGTCGGCATCGTCCGGGTCGAAGGTGACCGGCTTGTAGTCCTCGACCTCTGGCAGCTCGACCGGAAGCATGGACTCGGGCAGCGCGTGGGCGTGACCGTCCTCGTCGTAGACGATGGGGAAGGGCTCGCCCCAGTAGCGCTGGCGGGCGAATAGCCAGTCGCGCAGCTTGTACTGGACCTTCTCGTGACCAGCACCTTCCTTCTCCAACCACTCAATGACGGTGGCGATGGCGGTGTCCTTGTCCAGGCCATTGATGTCCAGGCCGGAATCATTGGCGGAGTTCACGCACGTACCGTTACCGACGTACGCCTCCTTTGCAATGTCACCACCTGCGACGACCTCGCGGATTGGCAGACCGAAGGCAGTGGCGAACTCGTAGTCGCGCTCATCGTGGGCCGGGACAGCCATGATGGCACCGGTGCCGTAGCCAATCAGGACGTAGTCGGAAATGAATACCGGCACCTGCTCACCGCTCACCGGGTTGGTGGCGTAAGCGCCCAGGAAGACACCGGTCTTTTCCTTGTTCTCCTGGCGTTCCAGGTCGGACTTGGAGGCAATTGCGGCGCGGTAAGCGGCGACGGCCTCGGCTGGGGTTTCCTTGCCGAAGGTCCAGCGCTCATCCACGCCCTCGTAGGAACCGCTGCCGGCTTCAACCAGCTGATCCACCAGCTCGTGCTCAGGAGCGAGCACCATGTAAGAGGCTCCGAAGAGAGTGTCCGGACGAGTGGTGAAGACCCTGATCTTGGTGGAGACCTTCGGGCCGACCTCGGCTGTGAAGTCGACCTCGGCACCGCGGGAGCGGCCGATCCAGTTGCGCTGCATGGACTTGACCTTGTCCGGCCAGTCCAGCAGCTCCAGGTCGTCGACCAGGCGGTCAGCGTATGCGGTGATGCGCATCATCCACTGGCCCAGCCGCTTGCGGAACACCGGGAAGTTACCGCGCTCCGAACGGCCCTCGGCGGTCACTTCTTCGTTGGACAGCACAGTGCCGAGGCCCGGACACCAGTTGACCATCGAATTCGACTGGTAAACCAGACGGAATTCGTCGACTGCTTCGCGCTGCTCGGTCTCGCTGAGCTCAGCGTAGACGCGACCGTCCTTGGTAGCCATCTCGCCCGACTCCAACAGTGGAATCAGCTCATCGATGCGACGGGCCTTCTTCTGATCCTCATCGAACCAGGCGTTGTAAATCTGCAGGAAAATCCACTGCGTCCACTTGTAGTAGTCCTGGTCAGTGGTCGCGAAAACACGGCGGCGGTCATGGCCAAGTCCCAGGCGGCCCAGCTGTCGCTCCATGTTGGCGATATTCGTTTCCGTCGTCACGCGCGGGTGCGTACCGGTCTGGATTGCGAACTGCTCCGCCGGCAGACCGAAGGCGTCGTAGCCCAGGGTGTGCAGCACGTTTGCGCCCTGCATGCGGTGGAAGCGCGCGAAGACGTCGGTGGCGATGTATCCCAGCGGGTGGCCTACGTGCAGACCGACACCGGACGGGTACGGGAACATGTCCTGGACGAAAAGCTTGTCCTTCGGCGGAGTCGAGCCGTCGGCAGCTGCCAAATCGCCCACCGGGTTGGGGGCGTAGAAGGTGCCGTTATCTTTCCAATACGCCTGCCACTTTCCCTCTAGCTGAGTCGCCAGCTCGGGGGAGTAGCGGTAGTCGGTGGCTTCTGCCGAGGACGAGGACTTTTCGCTGTTGGTCATGGTCTCACAGTCTAATAGGTGCGTTTGGCACGTGCTCAACCACCTATATAAATTGGAAGCATGATTGTCATCCCTGTAATTACCCTGGTTCTGGCTGTTTGCATAGCCGTTGTCGCTGGTTTGGCATGGTCGGCGAAGCTACCGGGTAATAACTGGATCGGAATTCGTGCGCCTGAGGCTCGAAAGTCCCAGGAAAACTGGGATATTACGCACCGCGTTGCCGGCCCACCGTGGGCTGTGTCCGCTGTCGCTTTCCTCGGCGCCGCCATGCTCGGCTTCCTCGCCATACGCCCGGAGGCCTCTGGTTGGATGTGGCTGTGGTACGCCGTCGCTCTGCTCGCCGGTATCGCCATGCTCGGCATTGGTGCGGCTATCGGCTCGCACACCATCGCGCTTTACGACGCCAAGGTCTCCGCCGAGTCCGGCTCCGGTTGTGGGTGCGGTGACGGTGACAGCGGCTGTGGCTGTGACTCCGCCGCCACTGATGCCGCCGACACTGCGACTGATGATGCCTGCTGCTCCGACAACCCGGCAGCAGACTGCGGTGTCTCCGGTGGCTGCAGCTCCTGTGGTCTGGAAGGGTTGTGCACGGACAAGGGCTCATCCGCGAATGTCACTTTCAAGCCTGTGGACAAGGATGCGCTGCGCAAGGCAGCTGAGCAGAAGAAGTAAAAAAATTATTGCAGAGAAAAGCTTCTGCAAAACAGTAAGACAACATCTGGTTGCCCACTAAACTGTTTGTCCATGTGGCAACGAATTGTGAATTGGCGTCCAGATCCCCTCATCGTCGGTATCGTTGCTGCAGCGATACTGGCGATTATTTTTCCTGCAAGCGGCACTACCGCTGAGGTTTTCAGCTGGGCCACAAAGATCGCCATTGGCTTCTTGTTCTTCCTCTATGGCGCGCGCCTGAGCCCGCAGGATGCGTTGGCCGGTGTTAAGCATTGGCGGCTGCACATAACCATTCTGGCTTTCACATTCGTGCTGTTCCCAATCCTCGGCCTGCTCATGAAACCCCTGGATTGGATTCTCTCGCCTGGCCTCTACCTGGGCATTTTGTACATGACACTGGCACCGTCGACGGTGCAGTCGAGTGTGAACTTCACCTCCATCGCCAAGGGCAATGTCGCCGGCGCAATCGTCAGTGCCTCGGCATCTAACCTGCTGGGCATTGTGGTCACACCGGTGCTGGTGATGCTGTTGATGGCCACCGGTGGCGGCGTTCATGTGGATTCGTCGGTGTTCTTGGATATTTCGCTGCAGTTGCTGCTGCCATTCGCAATCGGCCAGCTCACTCGCCGTTGGACCCTGAAGTTTGCCGCCGCGAAGACGACTAAGAACGTTGACCGCCTATCTATCGCAATGGTCGTTTACGCAGCCTTCTCCCAGGGCATGGTGCAGGGCATCTGGTCGAAGGTGCCGGCAGGGGACATTGTCATCCTGTGTGTGCTTTCGGTCGTGCTGGTGGAATTCGTTTTGCGGTTGTCCGGATTCATCGCAAATAAGATGGGCTTCGACCGCAAGGACCGCATTGCGATTCAGTTCTGCGGTTCGAAGAAGTCCCTGGCCACCGGTCTGCCCATGGCTGCCGTTATCTTCGGTGCCGATGCCAGCCTCTACATTTTGCCGCTGATGATTTTCCACCAGATTCAGCTGATGATCTGTGCGGTCTACGCCGCTCGCTGGGGCAAGGAAGCAGAAGCTGAGCCGGAGCCACAACCCGCTTAACGCGGTCTAGCGCATGGACCCGAGGGGCGAATCCGGCTTGGCACATATACTGGGGCGCACAACATATGGTTCGGTTTTAAACGAGCAAACGAAAGTGTGAGATTCAGCATGGCTAACGAGAATCCGGCTCCGTTCTCCCCGGAACAGCGCGCCGCAGAAGAGACCGCAATCAACGAGTTCTGGTCGTGGTGGAACTCTTTTGGCGCCGATGCGCTCGACTCGATGTTTAGTGTCCAGCTCGGTATCGATGGTGCTCCGAACGCCGCCGATGTGGACATTATTGATGTCCAGAAGGAGGTCGGCGGCCGCATCGCCGCTATTAATGACCGGCTCATCTGGGGGTTTGAGGCTGGCGCTCCGTATTCTCGCCACCTTCTGACTGTTAGCGCTGCGGGTGACCCTGAGCTGCGTCCGGTCGCTCGCCGTTGGCTGGAGGCCGCGCCTGACGACGGCGCGGTGTGGTCTTTCACCGACCTCCGTCAGGCGGATCCGGCGATGAAGCTGTCGCTGGGGGATGTCGCGGCCACGTTGGTTGCACAGGGTGCTCTCGAGGCCGATGCTCCGGCCGAGGTCGATCCGGCAGACGCACGCGTGGCTGTTAGCAGTGGTCATGGGGCAGTGGACGTTCGCCTATTCCACCCGCTGTTCCCGGCAATTGCTCAGTTGGAGGACGGTGAGCGCTTGGTAGCTCAGCTCGGTTTCACGCTGCTGCAGCTGGCGCTGGGGGAGGAGGACTTCGGCCTATGGCTACGCGGCTTTGCCTTCGCTGGCGAGGAACCGGAAGGTGCTATCCCGCTACCGGAGCTGGGCGATGTCGTCGAGAAGCTCGCGGAAGAGTGCCCCGAGTGGCTCACCATTGATGCCGAAGCCAACGGCCAGCCACTCGTCGTCGCTACTCGTGCGCCGATTACGCAGCTGGTGAGCCCGACTATGACGCAGCATGTGCTGATTCAGCTCATGCTCGGCAATATTGACGACAAGGGCTTGCCGACGGACGAATCGAAGGAATCCCTCTCCGAGTTCAATACCGCTGCCGCTGAAGCCATCGCTGAGGACAAGGGTATTTTTGTCGCAACTGAGCAATCCGATGACATGGCTCTGATGCACTTCTTTATTGACCCGGCATCTGATGCGGAGGCGGGTCTGCGAGCTGTTGCGGAGACGTGGGCCGAGGGAGAGCATGTCGTCGATACCGGTTACGATCCAGCTTGGCAGCGCGTCGGTCACCTGCGCGTGTAGATTGGTTTTTTGTTATGAACGCTCGTCATCGTCTTACTCCACGGCCTTCCCGCGCGATTCGCATGGGTCTTACCGGTGTCATCGCTGTCACCAGCCTTCCGCTGGCAGCTGGAAACGTCGCTGCGGCTCCGCAGCCAAAACTGACTCCGCAGGGCACTATTGATGCTCCGGGGCGAACCCAGATCAGCTTTACCCACACCCCAAGTGGCACGCACTACGGTACGGCGAACGAGAATGAAGCTCGTCCGGGGCTTTCGATTGTCAAGCTCTACATTGCGGACTACGTCTTCAAACATGGCACAGAAGCGGACAAGGCGAAGGCCACAGAGATGATTCGCTACTCCGATGACAATATCGCCAGTGAGCTCTATGGCCGTTACCCGGATTCCATCAACGCCACTGCGCGTGAATACGGCCTCAGCAACACCCACGATGCAGGTCACTGGGGAAATTCAACTACGTCCAGCGCGGACACTGTGAAGTTCCTGGAGGCCAAGAAGCGCGAGAACCCCTCTGACCCGGTGCTGGTTGCTATGAGCACCGCGTCACCTGTGGCAGCGGATGGCTACCGTCAGGATTACGGCACCGCCACGCTGCCGGGTGTGATTGGCACAAAGTGGGGTTGGTCCGATGACCGCCAGAGCGTTCACGCCTCGGCATCCATTGGACCTGACTTCAGCGTCGCTGCTAACACCTACGGCACGAAGGAAACTCACACCAGCGATGTTCAGAATGCCTTCGACGGCACGCTGGGCACTCCATCGCTGCCTGGCCTGCCCGACAGCCCGAGCCTGCCGGGCATCCCAAGCGTCCCGAACCTGCCCGAGAGCCCGAATCTCGGCGAACTACTGAATCTGCCGGAAACTCCGCAGCTGCCCCAGATTCCGGGACTACCGGACTTCACTGGTCAGGTACCGTCGCAGTTCTAGCCACTGCCGCTAGTCGCTGGTCTGCTGGCACCGTCCCACCCAGCGCCCACACAGCGCACCTCACGCGACAAGGTTCACGAGGACCATATACAGCGCCGTGCCTACAAAAATCGAAATCACGGTGTTACGCCGCCACCAGTGCAGGCCAATGGTGACCACCAGTGCTACGGGCACGGCCCAGGCAGCGCCGGGGTCGCCACTCTCACCGCTGAGTCCTAGCCGCCCGAAGACGGTGTAGGCAACCAACGCCACCATGACTCCAACCGGCATGGTCGTGCCGAGGAACTCGAACAGGGGAGACCCCTTCAGAGTGCGCACGAACGCAAACGGCAGCGCACGCAGCGCAACTGTCACCGCTCCCATCGCAAAGAGCGCGGCAAGCACATAGCCGGAATCGGGCAACGCAGTCATGCTCGCTCTCCCTCCGTCGTACGCGGCTTGCTTGCCGACGTCATGCGCATCACCCGATCCACCCGCGGTGACCACACGCGCAACAGCAGCAGGCCGAAGTACATCAGCAGTCCGATAACCAGCATCTGGTTCGGGTTAATCAGCCAGCCCACCAGCGTGCAGACGATAGCGGACAGGGGCAGTGACCAATCCTTGGAAGTCTCAAACGCGTCCATGGCCAGCACCGTAAAGAGCGCCACCAGTGCGAACTCGGCACCGCGGATACCCTCGGGCAGTGCTGCGCCGGTTAGAGCCCCGACAATACCGGAGCCCACCCACAATAACTGGCAGAGAATCTGAATCGTCAGCAGTCGGTGGCCCGACATCTTTTCGTCCGCATTTGCCGCAGAGACGATGGCATACGACTCGTCGGTAAGCGCGTATGTGGAGTATGCGCGACCGAGACGAGACTGTATCCGGTCGCGTGGGAACGTCAGCCCATAGAAGACGTGGCGGAAGTTGACCATAAAGGACGTCACGGCACAGCCGAGCAGACCCGTATGCGCCATAACCAGGCCGACAGCGAGGAATTCCATCGACCCCGCGTAGACCACGAAGGAGAAGATGGGGGCCCACCACCAGCTAAAGCCAGTCTGTGCGATGAGCAGGCCGAATGCGAGCCCCAGCGGAATGAGTCCCATGCCCACGGGCAGTGTCTGCCGGATGCCGGCAGCTATGTCGCTGCGGTCGCTGTTTCCTGTGGCGCTACTTCCTTCAGCCCTGTTTCCTTCGGTATTGATGTGCTCACTCATCTAGTTGTCACGTACATCTACGGGGTAGGTGCCATACAGTGGCAGCGGCCATGGCTGACGGCGCATGCAATCACCCCAGATGTCCGCGGCAGCAGGCGCGAGTACATCTGAGGGCAGGGCAGGGGCGACGTACCAGTCACCGCGGTCGAGCTCGTCTTCCAGCTGTCCCGGGTCCCAGCCTGCGTAACCGGCGAAGATGCGTGCGCCATCTATGCGGTCGCGTACGTCCTCCGGCTCCGCACCGAGGTTGACCAGCGCAAACCTGTGGGCGATGCGTTCCATCAGCGGGGTACCGGTAATACTGTCGGTCTCCTCTGGGAGGGTGGCGCCGTTTCGCACCACACCAATGCAGATTGGCTGTGTCTGGTTGACCGGACCCCCGACGTAGAGCACCGGCGGCTTGGCCATCAGCGGCGCCCAAGGCTCGAGCACATTGTGCACCGGCGTCTGCGAACGCTGCGTGAGATCGACACCAAGGGTGCCGTGTTCATCGTGCTCAATGAGGAAAATCACCGAGCGGGAAAACTCCGGCGAGAGCATGCCGGGTGCTGCGAGCAGCAGCATACCGGCAGCCGGGTCGTTGCGCTCAAGGCTGGTAAAAAGCCGGTCGCCGTAGAGATTTTCCGGATTAATCGATGCCATTAGCTCTCACTTTCGCTTTCAGCCTGCTCACCGGACTGCTCGTACCACCATTTCTTCAGCGCCAAGATAGCATCTTCACGCTCCAGCGGACCGGACTCCAATCGCAGCTCTTTCAGGTAATTCCAGGCCTGTCCGACTTCTTTGCCGGGCTTCAGGTCCAGAATTTCCATGATTTCGTTGCCATCCAGGTCGGGGCGGACGCGTGCGAGGTCCTCCTGCTCGGCGAGCTCCTTGATTCGCGCTTCCAGGCTGTCGCAGGCTCGTGCGAGGCGTGCTGCTTTACGACGGTTTCTCGTCGTACAGTCGGCCCGCACGATTTTGTTGAGTCGTTCCAACAGATCTCCGGCGTCGTTGACATAACGTCGCACCGCCGAGTCCGTCCACTTGCCTTCGCCGTAGCCGTGGAAGCGCATGTGCAGGTAGACCAACTGCGAGATTTCGTGGTTGGTCTTCTTCGGGAACTTCAGTTTCCGAAGGCGGCGTCGCACCAGCTTCGCGCCGACAACTTCGTGCTGGTAAAAGGTGACGTTTCCCTGCTCGTTGTAGGCACGGGTAGCGGGTTTGCCGCAGTCGTGCAGCAGTGCCGCCCAGCGCAGTACGAGGTCCGGTTCACCGGGTTCTTCCTGGTCAATAGCTTGCCGCATGACCTGCAGAGAGTGTTGGTAGACATCCTTGTGCTGGCGGTGTTCATCCTGCGTCATGCGCATGTCGGAGATCTCCGGCAGCACGCGGTCGGCCAACCCCGATTCCACCATCAGGTCGATACCTCGGCTTGGGTCCGCACCCAGGATGAGCTTGTTCAGCTCGGTGGAAATGCGCTCGACCGTGATGCGGTCAATTTCGCTGGACATTTCCTTCAACGCCTTGAGCACACGCGGTGCCACGTCGAACCCGAGCTGGGATGCGAAGCGGCAGGCACGCAGCATCCGCAGGGGGTCGTCGCCGAAGCTGATCTCCGGCGCCCCCGGTGTGTCCAACACACCCGCGACAAGATCCTCGAAACCTCCGAGCGGGTCAAGGAAGGTGCGGGTGCCGTCACCGTGGAGCTCCACGGCGATGGCGTTACAGCGGAAGTCACGGCGGATTAGGTCGCCCTCCAGCGTGTCACCGAAAGTGACCTCCGGATTGCGGCTGACCTGGTCATACGTATCCGCACGGAAGGTGGTGATCTCCACCTGACGGCCATGCCGTTCCGCGGAGAGTGTGCCGAATTCAATGCCGGTATCCCAGACAATGTCCGCCCAGTCATCGAGGATCGCGCGTGTCACCTCCGGGCGCGCGTCGGTGGTGAAATCGAGATCCACGCCCAGTCGCCCTAAGAGAGCATCGCGCACAGAACCGCCCACGAGGTACAGGCGATGGCCAGCTGCACTAAACGCAGCTGCCAGCGAATCCAGGATCTCCGACTCCTTGGCGATTGCCTGATCCGCCACTGCCAGCATTGCCGTCCTGCGCACCTGTGGGTCTGCGTCAGCAGTCGCCGGAGTAGCACCGTGAGGTGTAGTCCCCCCGGGCTGGTCACCATTTGTCGTTGAAGGAGTCGATTGTGTCACGACCGACACAATACCCGCTTATACCTATAAACCCGGTAGTCTAAGTGGAATGAACAACGTGGTACGCAATGACAACTCGGCGGCGAAGAGCCGTCGACGTCGTCGGCGACCGCGCAGAAGGGGTGGCGTTTCCTCGTCCACCAACACTAGCAACGCTACTACCAGCGGAAATTCTGCGAAACGTAGTGGCTCCGGTGCCAATGGCCCCCAAAAGGCCAAGCCAAACTCCGGTGGCGCCAAGAAATCTTCCAAATCACCGAAGTCGGCACGACCCTCGAAGCAGTCGAACAACCGCGGTGGCCGTAAGAACGGTCAGGATAGGAACAATCGCCGTCGTCACGCACAGACGAAGCGCACAAACAATCGCCGTGCGCACTCGTCGCGCGCGCAAAATGCAGCGCCGATGCAGACCTCGATTGAGACTTCGGCGGGCGGACTGGTCGTCTCGGGGCTTGCCGAGGCGGTCGGAGATGGCGGCAAGGTCAACCTGTCACGGATTTATGTCGCGCTGATTGGTCGGCACGATCGTCGCGGGCGCCTGCTGTGGTCGATGCCTAAGGGCCATGTCGAACCCGGCGAAGCTTTCGATTCCACCGCCGAACGTGAGGTGTGGGAAGAAACGGGCATTCGCGGCGAGGTCATCGAAGAGCTCGGTGTGATTGACTACTGGTTTGTCTCCGATGGCACGCGGATTCACAAGACCGTGCACCATCACCTTCTGCGCTACGTCGATGGCGATCTGAACGACGAAGACCCCGAGGTCACCCAGGTCATGTGGGTTCCTGTGGATACCCTGGTGGAACGATTGGCCTACGCTGACGAACGCAAACTGGCCCGGCGCGCGCACAATCTGCTGCCCGATCTCGCCCGCGCGGAAAAGCGAGCAGGCCGGCAGACGCCGAGGTGATTGCGCATGTTCAGGTTGCAGTTGCCAAGGAATGTTGTTCGTAAAGTCACGGCCGCCACCGCAGCGCTCGTACTGTGCTTGCCGACGACCGTTGCGCCCCCAGCTTTTGCGCAAGATGAGCAGTTGTGGGGCAGTGGCACCAATCGTGTCGGTGAACAGGGCCCCCTTCGGCTTTCGATAACCAGCTTCACTCCGCATGTCGCGGCTCTACATTCGACGCTGACCATCAAGGTGCAGGTGCACAACACCTCCGATACGGATATCAGCAATGTTGCGCTGCGCCCACAGCGGGCCGGCGCACTGGCTTCCTCTGCAGATGCGCGGACGATTCTCGCTGAGCCTGAATCGGTGTTTGATGTGGCTGGGACCTTCAGTGCCCCCATCGAGCTGAAAGCGGGGGAGAAGCGTGAGGTTACGCTAAGTGTTCCTATCTCCGCACCGGCTCCAGAAGGACTCGACATCACGGAAGCCGGCACGTTTCCGCTGCTCATCAATGCTAACGGGCAACCGGCAGATGACATCGACCGCTTGCTGGCGGAAACACGCGCACTGCTTCCGGTGACGGATCCGCAAGCCGCAGGTGATGAGCCGGAACCGCCTGCCGGTGATGAGAACGACAACGATGAGACCGACAATTCCGATGCGCCCACCCGCCGCGACCCAGTGCCGTTTTCGCTGATTTGGCCCATCAGCCAGCCAGTGCCACTGGTCGGCGGTGAGACCGGTGACGCACCCTCGTCGCCGAATCTCATCCTCACCGACAATTCTTTGGCCGAGTCTCTCGAACGCGGTGGCCGCCTCGACGGTTTGCTCACCTCGTTGGAAAAGGGCTTTGCCGGCCCGGATGGGCAGAGGTTGCGGGAATCAACCTGCATCGCCATCGACCCGGAGACCCTCGACGCAATCTCCAGGATGACCCGCGAATATTGGATTGGCACCAGCCGCCCAAGTCCTGTGGAGTCATCTCCGCGACTGCGGGATTCCTGGGGAAACGCGGATGACACCAATCTCACGCATATGCCCGCCAGTGACAATGCCGCCGCCTGGCTCAATCGGCTGCACGATCTCACACAGGACACCTGCACACTGTCACTGCCGTGGGGCGGCACCGATGCCAGCGCCGTGGCTCGCGTGGGGGATCACGAGCTTTCGATGGAGGCACTCGCCGCTGGTCGGCAGACTATCGCCAAACATTTGGACGTTCAGGCACTGCCGGGCCTCTATTTGCCGGCCGAGGGATACGTGACGTCGGAAAGCGCCCCGCTGTACTCGGCGGCGACGGCCCTGAACGGGACCGCCCCGGAGCGCGCATTCGAAAACCGCGTCGATACCGGCGAGGCGATGCCACCGTCGCCCACTCCACCCGAAGCCGCGCACGACACCACCGTGTTAGTCGCAGACAACACCGCCGTCACCGCCGATGGTCAGACACTGCGCCCCGGCCATAGTGGCGTGCTTGCCGACGGTAGCCGCGCCTTCGCCCTCCCTGGGGCACTGACAACCTCTCTGTCTGCAACAGGGCGGTCTCCCCAGACTGTGGCGTATTCGAATCTGCTCGGACGCTACGATTTCCGAATCGACTCCGAGGCTGCACGGATGCAGACAGCGATTGGCACTCTGTTCCAATCATTGACTGATTCGGATGACCCTCGCGCGGCTGTGGTGGCAGCACCACCGTCCGGTTGGAATCCACGCGCTAGCGACGCTGAAGATTTCATGTCCGCGGTCCGGAAAGCCGTGGACGATAACCTGGCTGAGCTGACTCCGCTGATGGACTCCATAACCGCTTCAGCTCACGACCTGGATGCGGGCTCGGTTACTCCAATTGACGAGCTTGCCGATCCCGCGCCAGTGAGTGAGACGCTCGTGGAGAAGGCTCAACTGGCCTCCCGCGAAATCACGGACCTGACCACAATCATGTCCAACGATCCCAATGTCGCACTGACGCGGTATGAATTCACCCGCCCCCTGCGGCACGACTTGCTGCGCTCGTTTACAACTCTCGGCCGGCGAAATCAGCTGCAGTCACCTGACGTGCAGCGGCGGAGCGAAGAACTCAGCGACCAGGCACTGATTATGACTCGACGCCTGCGCAATTCAGTGACGTTGGTAGCTCCCGGCGGTGTCTACACCCGCGCAACGCAGCTGTCGCCGATTGCGGTGCTGGCTCGCAATGGCCTGCCGCTGCCGGTTCCCGCGTTCGTGCGCGTCGGCGCTGGAGATTCGGTGATGGAGGAGAAGTATGAGGCCGCCATCCCCGCCAAGGGGTCGGTGACTGTTCAGTTCACTCCGAAGTCGGGTGATGATGCAGAATCCACTCCGGCGACCAATGCTCCAGAGGGAGACCGGCCACGGGATAGTGGAGACAACTCCCACAACCTGTTGCTGTGGCTCGAATCACCTGGCGGCACGCCGATTTCTCGATCAGTGAGTATTTCCGTGCAATCGGGCGCTTCGGTTGGGGTTTTGGCTATCGTGACCCTCGTCATCGTCACTGTTGGTGGGTTTTTTGCCGCAAAACGGTCTCAGTACTTTCGGAAATAGACCCCCTTTTAAGCAACAATAGGACATGTGACTGACTCAGACGCGCATAAATCTGGACTTCGAGGCCGCATTCGTCGCCCCGCGCCACCGGCCCCAGTTCCGGCGGCGCGGCCAACGGCTGAATCTCAGCCGGCCGAAGCGGCCCCGGACCTAACTCGCGTATCCGGCCATAAGGCAAATGCCGATACCGCCGCTGACGCGATGACGGAATCGGCATCACCATCGCCAGCAAAGGCGGCAACTGCGACAGCAACCGCTTCCAGCGATTCCTCCGCAGGCTCGACGGCGGACGCAAATCAGGGACAGTCGAACTCGGACATCGTCGCCTCCACGGGCTCGATGGCAATCGCTACCCTGATTTCGCGCATTACAGGTTTTTTGCGAAATCTGCTCATCGGCGCGACGCTGGGTCCGGCTGTGGCTTCAGCCTTCAACGTCGCCAACACACTGCCGAACCTGATTACGGAAATCGTCCTCGGCGCGGTGCTGACTTCTCTGGTGGTGCCGGTGTTGGTGCGCGCGGAGAAGGAGGATCCAGATCACGGTGCCGCCTTCATTAGACGTCTCTTGACTGTCTCTATGACGCTGCTGGCAGTGGTGACGGTGCTGGCAGTGATAGGTGCGCCACTGTTGACCAGATTGAGCCTTAACGAGGCCGGTAAGGTCAACGTTCCGCTGGCAACGTCCTTTGCGTTCTTATTATTGCCGCAAATCATCTTCTACGGCATATTTGCGCTGCTCATGGCGGTGCTAAACACCAAGGGAATCTTTAAACCCGGTGCGTGGGCACCTGTCGCTAACAACGTCGTGGCCATTGCCACGCTCTTGCTATATCTGTTCCTGCCCGGCCAATTGAGTCCGGATTCGGACGGTTCACTCTCCGATCCGCACATCCTGCTTTTGGGTCTTGGTACCACCCTGGGTGTCGTCATTCAGGCCGCCATCATGATTCCCTACCTCAAGCGCGCGGGCATTGATTTGCGTCCGCTGTGGGGTATCGACGACCGCATCAAACAGTTCACCGGCATGGGTGTCGCGATTATCACCTACGTGGCAATTTCCCAGGCTGGTTACTTCATCACCACCAATATTGCCTCGACTGCCTCCAAGGCAGCGCCGACGATTTACCAGCAGGCGTGGCTGCTGTTGCAGGTGCCCTACGGCATCATCGGCGTTACCTTGCTGACCGCCATCATGCCGCGACTGTCCCGCAATGCAGCCGATGGCAACGATGGGGCAGTGGTCCGCGATCTGTCCATCGGTACGCGCCTGACCATGATTGCGCTGGTGCCGATCGTCGCATTCTTCACCGCATTCGGCCGCCCCATCGCCGTCGGTCTTTTCGCGTATCTGGAGTTCCCCCGCGAAACCGCAGAGATTCTCGGCTGGACGCTGTCCTTCTCGGCGTTCTCGCTTATTCCATACGCCATTGTGCTTTTGCACTTGCGTGTTTTCTACGCCCGTGAAGAGGCCTGGACCCCGACTTTCATCATCCTCGGCATTACCACCGTCAAGGTGATTCTGTCGTTCTTCGCTCCTCGTCTGGCTTCTGACGATGAGACCGTCGTCGTGTTGCTCGGTGCCGCCAACGGTTTCGGTTTCGTCGCCGGCGCGGTAATTGGCTTCTTGCTCTTGCGCCGCACTCTCGGACACTTGGACAGTAAGGCGACCGTCCACACCGTGCTGTGGGCACTGGGGGCGTCGCTCGTCGGTGTCGCCGTCGCCTGGGGCGCATTCGCATTGACCGAACTTGTGCTGTTCGATTTCTTCGGTTCCTTCGGCGTGCTGCTGCAGACCATCGTCACCGGCGTGGTCTTCCTCATCGGTACCGGCCTGGTGCTCGCTCAGGCTCCGTTGGAAGAGGTCCGCGTTCTGGGCGGCTTCCTCGGCCGCATCCCGGGTCTACGCCGCTTTGCTCCGCAGCCTCATGCAGCCGACAATGCCGTCGCCGACCGTGAGGATATGGAGCGCGAACGTGGCTTCGCCGCTGATGCTTTCTCGATTGCCCCGTCGAACCTGATCGGCGAGGCCACGGGTCTGGCAAACGAGGGCTTCACCGCTTCGCCGCTGCTGCCGCCGATGCCGACGCAGGGTTCTCGCCCAACCCGCTATGTACCCGGCGAAATGGTCTCAGGTGGTCGTTTCCGTCTGCGTTCTGAAGTCGCGACCTACCCAGGTCTGCGCCTGTGGCGCGCCATGGATATGGGCGATCCCAACAACTCAGATGTCGCACTCGTCTTCGTCGACACGATTGCACTGCCGTACTACGACACTTCGCCATCGGTTGCCGCCCAGAAGATTGCCACGACGACCAATGAGCTGCGTGACCTGGCTGGCACCGGGATGTCCCGCATTCATAGTGTGGCGAAGACACGCACCGAGGTGCTCATCGTCGCCGACTGGACCAGCAGTATCGGTATTGAGCGGTTCGATCAGGCCGCCCACCCGGATGCCCTGGCACTCGCAATAGCATCACTTGCCGAGACAATCGCCGACGCCCACGAATCTGGGCGCTGCCTTGGCCTGACAAACAAGCCTGGACAATTGCGCATCAGCAGCGACGGCCACATCTACGACGCTTTCCCCGTCGTTTTGCCCGATAGCTCGCAACGTTCGGACTACAACGCGTTGCTTTCTGTCATCGACGAGCTGTTCTACAACGTGCCAAATATCCCCTCCGATATTTCTGCTGCCATCGACCGCGCGAAGCAGGTTCGCCCGGAGAACTTCAACCAACAGGAGTCGCCAGCTCGCACACTCGCGGAGGATTTGCGCACTGCAGCGCTCGGCCCCGACTCTTCGGAGTTTCTCGCAATCGACCCCGACACCGGTGCGCGCGAATCCGTCGATGCCGACGGTGTAGCCCAATCAAACGCTCGCCACACCAAGAATCGCACCCGCGCATTCAGCACCGGCGCAGTCGTTGTCGGTGTAGTCATTGTCGGTGCACTTGTCGCCGCGGGCATCTTTGGTCTGGTTAACCGTTCCTCGGACGCACCGATTAACTCCGAGTCCGTACGACGCGGCCCGGCTCCGATCACGACGCTTTCGCTTGCCGACGCTAACGAGTGGCAAGCCGACAGCGACAACCCGGCAGCCGGTCCAGACAATCCGGACATGGCTGAGCTGACCATCGATAGTGACGAGGAAAGCTTCTGGGTAACTTCGACTTACCTCAGCCAGTTCGGCAATCGTCCAGAGGACTTCAAACCTGGTGTGGGTATTCGGGTCACTCTGGATGAACCGGCAACCATTCGAGAGCTTAAGGTCGCGGCGACCCCGGGCGCACACATTGAAGTTCGCGGCCTACGAGATGCTGACTCGACGAACTTGGATGACACAACGGTTCTCGGAAGCGCTACTGCCGCCTCAGGTACGACGACCATCGAAATCGATAGCCGCGACACTGAGTGGAAGAACCTTGTTGTCTGGATCTCCGGCTTGCCGACGGCTGCGGAAGCGGTAGCCGACAGCGACTCAGACACTGACGCTGATACAGATGCTGAGTCGCAGAATTCCGATGCGGACAACCCACTTGTCGGCGACCGCAATCTGGCTGAGCAATCCCCGGATTCGTTGCTGCCAGTTGCTATTGGCGACATTCAGGTGCGTGGTACGGAATAACGCTCTGAGCTTGCCGTAGGCGGCAACAGTTCAAGTTGTCCCAAGTTATCCACAGCTACTGGGACGTTTTGAAATTCATCCACAGCCCGCGGTCTCCACGGCAGTTTTGCCAAGCGGAGAGCGCGGGTTTCGTGTTTGCATAGGAGCCATGAACTTTGGGGGAAGAAATCGAATTGGGGACAGTCACCGTAAGGCCCGCATGGGTCGGCGACTGGGGGATTGTGGCGTCGTCGGTATGCAAAAGCATGCATCTGCGGACGAGGTCGATCGTGAATTATTGAAGGCGCACCTGGCGGGGGATCGTCGCGCGTTCGCGGTGTTGGCACGGCGTTATTATCCGCAGTTGGTAGCAATGGCGCGGCGCTATCGTCGGGATGATTTCGATCCCTTGGATGGGGTACAGGAGGGGCTGGCGCGGGCAATTGCGGGGGCGGCGAGCTTTCGCGGGCGTTCAACGGTGGCGACGTGGCTGACGTGCATCGTGAAGAATGCGTGTATTGACCACAACCGCGGTCGTTTCGGGGAGATCCCTCTCTGCGATAAGGAGGAGGATTTTGAGACGTTTATGAGTTCACAGCCGATTCCCTGCCCGGATGTTCCGCTACGTGTGACTATGGCCGCCGCATTGGAGCAGCTGCCAACGGATCAACGGGATGCCCTGCTGTACTTGGACATCTTTGGATATTCGCTGCAGGAGACCTCTCGCAGTATTGGGCAGCCGAGCGGGACGTTGAAGTCTCGGCGGGCGCGGGCGCGTCGTACGCTTCGGCGACAATTGGAAGAAGTGCAGGTGGCCTAACAACTGCGGAGCAGGGGAGAGGCTGGGGGAATAGAGATGGCTAACCTCACGTTGGTTGAGGTGGCTGGTTCCGGTAATTTCTTTCCCGGAGCTGAAAAATTTGCTTACTACTGAGCATCACTGTGCGCCATGTGATGTGAGAGATAAAAATTATAGGAGTCTTCATGAGCGATATCGTTCACGACCTGATCATCGTCGGTTCCGGTCCCGCCGGTTACACGGCTGCCACCTACGCAGCCCGTGCCGACCTGAAGCCTGTGGTGTTCGAGGGCATCGAGTTTGGCGGCCTGCTTATGACGACTACCGATGTGGAGAACTACCCAGGTTTCTCCGAGGGCATCATGGGCCCAGAGCTGATGGATCAGATGCGCGCACAGGCAGAGCGCTTCGGCGCTGACCTGCGCATGGAGATTGTCGATCGCATGGATCTCACCGGCGATATCAAGTCTGTCTGGGTTGGCGAAGAAGAGCACAAGGCTCACGCTGTCATCCTGGCAACCGGTGCCGCTCCGCGTTATGTCGGTGCTCCGGGTGAGCAGGCGCTGCTTGGTCATGGTGTCAGCGCCTGTGCCACCTGTGATGGTTTCTTCTTCCGCGACCACGATATCGCCGTCATCGGCGGCGGTGACTCCGCAATGGAAGAGGCAACCTTCCTTACCAAGTTCGCCCGCTCGGTGACGATTGTCCATCGCCGCGATGAGTTCCGTGCGTCGAAGATCATGGTCGAGCGCGCGCAGAACAATGACAAGATTCGCTTTGCGACGAACAAGGTTGTGTCCCAGGTTCTTGGTGAGGACAAGGGTTCAGTTACCGGTCTCGAGCTGGAAGACACCGTCACTGGTGAGAAGTCCGTCCTGGATGTGACTGCCATGTTCGTAGCAATTGGCCACGAGCCACGTTCGCAGATGGTTCGCAATCAGCTGGATTGCGATGAGAATGGCTACATTCAGGTAGCCGCTCCGAGCACCCAGACCTCTCTCAAGGGCGTCTTTGCGGCGGGCGATGTTGTTGACTCGCATTACCAGCAGGCAATTACCGCCGCTGGTTCTGGCTGCAAGGCTGCGCTGGATGCTGAGCACTACTTGGAAACTGTTGCTCGGTAGCTGACAGCAGGGCAGTCGCACTAGCTGGATAAACACCTAATAGTTGGGGTATCGCAATTGTTGGATAAGCCCTACGATTGCAGATATCCAACTATGGGGAATATCCGATAGTCGGTAAGACCAATTGTTGTTTGCTGTAGCTCAATCAGGGCGCAGCGGGACGTGTTATAGCCCGGTACGCCCCGTACTCATCGAGCACTTGCAGCGTTCTCAAGAACACCATTAATTAACAATTTAGTACTTCACTCGCACCACCGGAAGCCCTAATTTTTGACGCCTTGAGCGCCAAATCCGTACGCGAGGCTGAAGAAGCTAGGTTGAAAAATTAGAATCAAGACCACAAAACAAAACCACTAAGAACTCAAACGAGCTCATTCTAAGGAGAAGAATTTCATGACTCCGGTAACCGTCACCGCCAACACCTTTAAGTCCGATGTCCTCGAATCCGATAAGCCGGTGCTTGTTGATTTCTGGGCAGAGTGGTGTGGCCCGTGTAAAAAGATTGCTCCCGTTTTGGACGAGGTTGCGACCGAGCTCGATGGCAAGGCCGTCATCGCCAAGGTCAACGTCGATGAGGAGCGTGCACTGGCTGGCATGTTCCAGATCATGTCCATCCCAAGCCTGCTCCTATTCAAGGACGGCAAGAAGGTCGAAGAGATTCGCGGAGTCCGCCCGAAGGGCGAAATCACGTCCCTCATCGAAAAGCACCTTTAAAAGAACTTGGGGTTGCTCCTTATCCGATACGAGGTTACGACTGCCCACCCGTCACTTCGCTACTGCCACCTTCGTTGGACACACCCCATTATGATGTGACTGAAGTTGTGGTTGTGATTTAGAGTTAGTCCTGGGGTTCTGCCGTCGGGCTAGCCGACGCGCCCTCGTAACAATCAATTCGCGCCTGCGACCTGGTAATCTTGCTGGAAATGGCGGTTTACGTCTTCCTTAATACCGTGAAGGAACCAGGTTGCCGCCAACTTGAGAGGTATTGCTGACCATATCCTCTGAGAGTACGCGGGATTTCCTAACTGAAGTTTCGTTTAGCTCACTGGCCAGTAATACTGATTAAGTGTTGTGAGGACCCACAACGGCCTAAACATAATTGTGGAGTTCGGAAGGGAGTTTTCGTGCCAGAGTTTCTGAAGGTGGGCGATAGGTCACCTCGTGTAGCCGAGGTACGTTCTACCCTGGCTCGTCTTGGGCTTCTGCCCAATTGGGAGGGCTCAGCCGCGGAGGAGAACTCGCCTCAGTGGTCTGGTGACGATGACCTCTTTGATGAGGATATGCGCAACGCTCTCCTGGCGTTCCAACAGTCCCGCGGTGTCTATGCCGACGGGATCATCCGCGACAGCACCCTGCGCCTACTGCGAGAAGCCTCGTACACTCTGGGCACCCGCGTACTGTCCTATGATCCACTGTCTCAAATGACCGGTGAGGACGTAGGCGTTCTCCAAGCTACCTTGCAGGAACTCGGCTTCCACGATGCCCGAGTAGACGGCCACTTTGGCCCGAAGACCGATGCCTCTGTACGTGAATACCAGCTCAATTACGGGCTGGAGCCCGACGGTATCTGTGGTCCCGTTACTCTCCGGGCGCTCAGCTACTTGGGCAGGAGGGTTACTGGTGGTTCTGTAAACGCCTTCCACGAGAAGGAAATACTGCGCACGATGGGGCCGAAGCTCTCTGGAAAGCGCATTGTCATTGATCCAGGTCTTGGGGCAGGGGAGCCCGGCATTGTGGTCGACGGCCCTTACGGTCAGATTTCTGAAGAAGAGATTCTTTGGGATTTGGCCTCTCGCATCGAGGGTCGCCTTGTCGCGGCAGGTGCAGAGACTATTCTGTCTCGTCCTCGTACCGACAATCCGTCCATCGAGGATCGCGCTGAGATGGCCAACGCATTTGGCGCTGACGTCTTCATCTCCCTGCAGGCTGACCACTATCACAACAACCGCGCCAGCGGTATTGCGACTTTTTACTTTGGCTCGATGAAGGGCTCCAACTCCATTCTGGGCGAACAGCTCTCTGGCCTTATCCAGCGAGAGATTGTTGCCCGTACGAGCCTGGTAGACTGCCGCTCGCACGCCCGTACCTGGGATCTCCTCCGTCTGACCAGGATGCCCACGGTGGAAGTCGCCGTTGGTTACCTGACCAACGAGGATGACGTCGCAATTCTTTCTTCCCCAGATCAGCGGGACGTAATTGCCGAATCTATCGTTGTCGCTGTAAAGCGTCTGTACCTGGGCGATGAAGAGCAGCAGCCAATGACCGGCGCTTACAGCTTTGCGCAGCTGATTGAAGAGGAAAAAGCCTAAACACGGCTGATCAATCAAACCCGGCGCTAAAGACTGAACAGCTTTGAGCGCATAAAGGGTTCTTTCGCACTTAGATCCAACGCATGGCCGATTTCTTCGTCCCAATCCAATTCCGCATCCAACTCGATACGGAGTTTCGGATGAATCGGATGTGGAGTGACCACCCGAAACCCGGAGTCAAGAAGGGTTCGCGTACGAATCAAATCACCGGCGTTATGGTTAATCGCCGCCAACGAATCTGAAATACACGGCTTAGGATTCAGCTTTTCTTCGAGTTGCGCTTCGAAATCAGCGATTAGATTCTCCGTACCGTCGTCAGGCGTTGGCGACGACGGCGTGGATGCCGACATAGAATCCGCCGTGCCACTGCAACCAAACGCTTCTACCGCTGAAATCCCGCGTAGCGCGAGCTTGTGCAGAGCGGTCACAATGAGCACGCGGAGCATGTCATCGTCAACCTCTAAAGCGTTGTAATGCAGACTCGTCAGCGCAATCGCATCCGGCGATATTGGTCCGGAAGGCATGGAAAATGTCGTCGGGCAGAAGCGTGGCGGAGCAAAGAGCAGCGTGCCGACGGTCTCAGGTTTCCCATCGATAAGTGATGCCGGTGGCTTTCGTCGTAGCGAATATCCGCACGGTCCCCAGGAAAGGTAGACGGTATTGAGCCATGCTTCCTTCTCCAAGCGCACCTGGGCGGCTAAATCAGGACTTAAATCGCCATTTAAGAGGCTTTCACTAGCTCCGCCTGGCCGAGTAGGGGGTTGGCCGTCCGAATGCTTTAAATCACCGTTGAGCGCTTCATCCTCTTCTGGCGTGCTGGGGTCCAAATTAGGTTCGCGCGGCTCAGTCGAGAACTGGGGTAGGGCAGTTGCTGTACGGATATGCTCCATGCCCTGTTCCCAAAACAGGCTTAACATCGTCTCTGGATAGATTCCTTCGATGTCGGCCAGCGAAATTTTCTCGATGAATACTTCAGTCACAGTAACCGGGTTTACTCTTCGTCGAGATGCATCAGTGACATGATGCGATCAAAGTCCTCGAGGTTGCCGAATTCGATAACGATTTTGCCCTTACGCTTGCCCATCTGGGCAGTCACCTTCGTATCAAAAGAATTGGACAGGCGGTCAGCCCAATTGTGAAGGACCTCCGGCTGCGGAGTGGGCTCACGGTGCTGCTTTTTCGGTCGCTCGCCGGCATTGAGTAATGTCACAGCTTCTTCGGTCGCACGGACGGATAGTCCTTCAGCAACAATACGCTCGGCGAGGCGCTGCTGTTCTTCCTTACCTGCCTTAACTCCAAGCAAGGCACGTGCGTGACCAGCCGATAGAACACCGACCGCTACTCGTCGCTGTACCTCCACCGGCAACTGCAAGAGCCGAATCATGTTGGTAATAACGGGCCGCGAGCGACCGATTCGATCCGCCAGCTCTGCCTGAGTTACACCAAACTCTTCGAGTAGCTGCTGGTACGCAGCGGCCTCTTCGAGTGGGTTCAGCTGAACGCGATGGATGTTTTCTAGTAGGGCATCGCGAAGCATGTCCTGGTTTGGAGTATCGCGAACGATGGCGGGAATCGTGTCGACCCCAGCTCGCTGAGAAGCACGCCAGCGACGTTCACCCATGATGATTTCAAACTCGGGTTGCGGCGCGTTCGGCTCTTCCTTGCGCGCTGCCTCGAGTGCGGCCGCACGACTATCCTCAGAGATTGGTCGTACGATAATCGGCTGCAATAGACCGAACTCACGAATAGAGTGAGCGAGCTCATTTAGGGGCTCCTCATCGAAGACCTCTCGTGGCTGCTTCGGGTTCGGCGTGATCAGCTTCAAGTCGATCTCGCGATAGGTCGCGCCAAACTCGTTTGCGGCCGAAGCGTCAACATCGGTCGGCTCGGCGCCGCTATGGTCCGCTACTCCCGACGTCGTCGAGGGCAATGTTTCACGTGAAACATCACTGGACTTACCAATAGTCTTATTGTCACTGTGACGTTTCTTAGCCTCATCGGCATGAGGCTTGCCCTGCCCGGATTTTGCAGATTTTCCGGCGTTTTGCCCCTCAGTCAATGAGGTGCCGGATCCGGTCGCGGCTGCCCCCAGTACGTCGGCAACTCCGCTACTTCCAGGCTGCTTTGTCCCCTGGGTACGGCGGGGACCGAAGATAATATCCGCGGCACTGTCACCTACCGAGGGGTTAGCCGCCGGAGCAGTTGGAATCAGCGCGGCGATACCGCGACCGAGCCCTCCCTTGCGGTTCTCCTTTTTTTGATTCGACATCGATTACTACTCCTAGTGGCTTTAATTTGTCTCAGTGGAATTGGACGGGGTAGGGGAGGAAGCAGGTTCTTGCCCAATCGCACCTCCACCCGGAACTGCTGAATAGTCGCCACGCGTTGCCAATTCCTTCGCGGCGTCAAGATAAGCAACTGCGCCCCGAGACCCTGGATCGTAGGAAATTACGGTCTGCGAATATCCCGGCGCCTCCGATACCTTCACGGATCGAGGGATGAGATTACGTAGCACAACCTCACCGAAGTAGTTACGAACCTCATTGGCAACTTCTTCCGAAAGCTTGGTGCGGCCATCGAACATAGTGAGCAGCACAGCAGAAATATGTAGCTCCGGGTTGAGATGCTGACGAATCATCTGCACGTTATTCATCAGCTGAGTCACACCCTCCAAGGCGTAAAACTCACACTGAATCGGAATCAAAACCTCGTTGGCGGCAGTCATCGAATTCAGAGTCAACAGACCGAGCGAAGGAGGGCAGTCAATAATGAGAAAGTCAAAGCCGTTGTCAATCAGGTACTGATCTGACACCGCATCGAGAAGTCGGCGCTCACGGTTCAGGAGCGAGACCAGCTCAATCTCGGAGCCCGCCAAGTCCAACGTCGCTGGCACACAAAAGAGATTCTCAGATTCAGGGGAACGCTGGATGACATCGTCAATCTGTAGTTCGCCAATTAGAAGCTCATACGTCGACGGAGTCCCGGAAACATGCTCAATCCCCAGGGCCGTAGAAGCATTTCCCTGCGGGTCATTATCGATGACTAGGACCTTGAGGCCATGCCGCGCGAGCGCCGACGCGATGTTGACTGCCGAAGTGGTCTTGCCCACGCCACCCTTCTGGTTGGCGATAGTAATACGGCGCGGGCGTTCGGGGCGTGGAAGCGATAAACGGTTCGGGGCCTTAACTTGCGCCGCCCGTTGAGCTGCCGCAGCGATGGGTGTGTCTTGCCAGGACTTCCGGCTCATTAACTATTCCCCTTACAAGCACAGCAATCACCAATCATGGCCACTGGAGTGCGAATAAAAACTTAGTAACTATCTGCAAAAGCGTAATCATCAAGCCCCAACAAGCGTTAGACGCCGACGATTGTGGAAATGTTTCACGTGAAACATCCACCTTGGCCGGTAGGACTTTGCCATACCGCGATACTTATCCCACTCTAGCCCGACGGCACTACGCGCCTCAATGTCGAAACCAAAACACAAGCGAACCGGCAGTGGAGTAGGGGAGGGGGACTTACAACCTACTTCTTCTGAATAATCACGGCGTACGTCGAAGTTCCCAACACGGAACCGCCAACCTCTACAACGCGGGGATTAGTTCCCTTCGCCTTGGCAATAAGCTTTGCGTCCCGATCAATCTCCTCTTGCGCAGTTCCACCCTTCAGTGCAACCATCGCGCCTCCGGATTTAACTAAAGGAAGCGACCAGCCCGCCAATTTCCCAAGAGGGGCAACAGCGCGAGAAGTGACGACATCTACTTGGCCAACCTCAGCGCGAACCATTTTCTCCTCAGCGCGGCCGCGAACCACGGTCACATTGTCCAGCTCGAGATCTTCCACAACCTCGTTCAAGAAAGTCGTACGGCGCAGCAATGGTTCCACAAGAACCACCTTCAAATCTGGTCGTGCAAGAGCAAGCGGAATCCCGGGCAAGCCTGCCCCCGAACCAATGTCCGCAACTACAAGCCCTTTGCCTATAGCTTCTCCAACTACCGCAGAATTGATAATGTGCCGATCCCACAGCTTTGGAGTTTCACGTGGCCCAATCAAACCTCGGACTGTAGCCTCCTCAGCCAACCAGGAATGGTAGCGGTATGCTCGATCGGCATTCTCTCCAAACACGGTATCTATCACCGAACGCAAATCAGCATCGACCAAACCGGCGGAGGCTTCTTGCTTATCGACGTCCTTCTCGGGGTTACTCAACAGTTCCACTAACCTTTCTTGCACAATGGGGCAGCTGTGCCGTCACCCGTCGAGCTTTTCACTACCCCTAGTGTACGACAGTGCAACAACGATGTTTCACGTGAAACATTGATCAAAGTTGGATGCCAAACTCCCGGCCCCGGAGAAAATTACATGCCTGTAATAACAGTGACGTTGTTTGCTCGATAGAGCACCAAGGCAAGCAAAAACGCCCCGCATCAACTGCGGGGCGTTTCGATTAATTAACTTATGTAGACGAAGGGCGATTCCACTTCAGCTATTTCTTTTTCCGCTTCCGGTTCTTCCGATTTGCGGGTTTCTGTCCTGGCGCTGGCTTCGAGGCTGGGCCCTGCTGTCCCTTCCCCGAATTACCATCCGGAAGATGGCTAGAAGCCTTGTTCGCTGCAGAGGCCTGACCGGACTGCGCCTGCTGCGCATTCTGCGCTGCCTGACGCTTGCCACCCTTCTTCGGATTGATTGGCTTCTGGCCAACCTTCGGAGCGAGCTTCTCCTGTGCCTCGCGCTTGGCAGCCTTCTTAGCTGCGACAGCTTCCTTCTCTTCCTCATCCAGCTTGCCGAAGATGTAGCGCTGCTGGAAGTAGGTCCAGACGTTGTTAGTCACCATGTAGACAAGAAGACCGATGTGCCAGAAAGCACCGGTAACAAGAATCATGATCGGGAAGAACCAAAGCATCATCTTGTTCATCATGTCCATCTGCTGCCCCATAACGCCTTCCTGGCGCTTCACCAGACCGGCTTCCTGGCGGGCACGCGTGCGGTCAACAGACATGCGAGCGTTGAAGTGCGTTGCCAGTGCCGCGATAACGATCAGCGGAATGGCAACGATCATGATGTCCATGCGGGTGAAGTCCGCAGGCGTACCAGGCACGGTAAAGGCTGCGTATTGATCCTCACCCATACCAACCGAACTGGACAGTGGAGCATTGAGCACACGAGCCAGCAGGAAAGACCGCACCTCATCTACACCGAAGATGTAGTTAGGCGTATTCCAGTTCTGCTCCACCGACATGCCGAGCGCATTGCCCGACGTACCCGTTCGGTTAAACGAACGCAGCACGTGGAAAAGACCAATGAACACAGGCATCTGAACCAGAATCGGCAGACAGCCGCCGAGCGGGTTGACACCCATTTCCTTCTGCAGCTGGCGCATAGCAAGAGCCTGCGCCTGCTGATCGTTCTTGTACTTCTCCTTGATCGCCTGCATCTCAGGAGCGAGTTGCTGCATCTTGATGGCAGAACGCTGCTGGTTCAGCATCGGCTTAAACAGGAGGATACGGATGGTGACCACAAGCAAAACAATGGCCAGCACCCATGAGATACCCGAGGAGGGATCGAATAGGAAACCTGAGGCCTTATGCCAGAACCACAGGATGGCCGAAATCGGCCAATACACGAAATTGAGCACGGTCTAAGATCACTCCGTTCTTTAGGGGACAGCGCACTCGCGCCTTCGTCTACAAAGCCCGGTCAAAGGCTAAGCATTACTAGAGGTTACCTGTGCATTCGCTTCAACCACGAACCCAGGCCGGGGAATGTGACGGGAACTGGATCCCAGCCGCCCGGATGCCAGGGTGCGCAACGGAAGATACGCAGGAGAGTCAGCCACAGGCCACGAATAGCTCCAAAGCGGCGCACGGCCTCAAGACCATATGCGGAGCAGGTCGGTTCAAAACGACATGTGCTCGTTGGCTTCAGATTAGAGATACGACGGCGGTAGAAGAGAATCGCCCTCTCAGCCACACGTGCAACGGGGGCCTGGGCGAGGGGGCCGTCGTCAAGCGAATTAACGCCGACGTTCGTATGTGGCGAGTGCCGATTGCACATCGTGGGACAGCTCCTGGCTGGTGGCTGTGGCAGATGCAGGCAGCGCGCGAACGACAATGTCCATGGTGGACGGAAGATTCTGCGCGGCCGCGGCCATAACATGGCGGAGCTTGCGGGATACAGCGTGACGAGTCACGGCGTTGCCCACAGCTTTAGATACGACAAGACCGACACGCGGACCACCAAACCTGGCAATCTGCGTATCGGTCTTATCTTCACCGCCAGAAGCGGCGGTGTCACGAATATGCAAGACCAAGGTCTTGCGTCCGATTCGGCGTCCACGTCGTACGGTGACCGTGAAGTCACGCGAAGAACGCAGCTTATTGCTCTGAGGGAGCACCGAAATCGGCGTCCTCTTGCTTAAGCGGACAGGCGGGCACGGCCCTTGCTGCGGCGTGCTGCCACAACGGCGCGACCGGAACGGGTACGCATACGGGTACGGAAGCCGTGCACGCGTGCACGACGGCGGTTATTCGGCTGGAACGTCCGCTTCGACACGGTTGACACTCCTTGAAACTCAAACGACCACGAGTCCACGCTGAACACACCGCAGTAAACTCCTCGCTTCGAGTGCGAGGCAGCGATGCGTCTGACGCATTCCCGTGATGCACGGAAAAATTACTTACCGACAGATTGAAAGCTACATGCGTTCTGTCGGGTCCAAGCACAAGCTCGGACTCATATCTCAATGGATATGAAACACCCAGATAGGTTACGTCGAATCGAGCGAGAAATTCAAATCAACACGCCGGATTTACCTGGAGAATCATTTTCCAAGTTTTCCGACGGTACCGATGTTGACCTGTGGAAATACTGACCTATGCACTGCAATCCACAGGGCGTTTATCCCATCAGCTGTGGATAACTTCCACACCATGAATCACAGCGAGCAGGGGAAATAACGTGTTTACCTAGGTAAACGCAGACTAGGGGGCTATTTTTCATTGTGGGCAAACTGTGGATAAACTGTTAGTCAATTAGCGACAAGGTTTATCCACAGGTGTGGACAAACATGTGGAAGTCCTGCTCGGGGCGTATAGCACCTTGTGTAGAAACACCCCACAGGGCGAATTACAAGAAATAGCCCCCAAATGGGCAGATATGGCGCTCTCGCCATGCCAAAAACGCTCCACAAAAACAGGTCGCCTCGATAAATTTGATGAACGTAAACATGTAAAAGGACATTCACACAGTGAGCGAACAACCAGAATTGCCAGGTGGACTCTGGGAGCAGGTCGTTTCTATCCTGACTTCACCAGAAGGTGCGCCGGAGTTGGGCATTGCACCACTACGCCCGCCACACAAGGCACTGCTGCGGTCAGTGACGCACACTGGTGACTTTCCAGGTTTTCTCCTGCTCAGCACTCAATCGCCAGTGGTGCAGGCGCTGGTAAAAGAAGAGCTCAAGGGCATTATCGAGGCCGTCTTAGCCTCGCTGACCGGCGAGGAGTTGGAAACGGTCATCACCGTTGCCGATCCTGCTGACGACGCTGAAGATAGCCAGGCAGCAGAGACCGCTCAACCATCTGCACAGCACTCGGGGCAGATGCCATCTGCAGCTTCGCGTCCGCAGCAGGCTCAGCGTCAACAGCCAAACCAGCAGCACCAGCAGCAATCTGGCCGCAACTACCCGTTCCCCAGTGCAGATACGAACGACTTCAATCTCCACGAGCAGCACCAGGGATCGACGCAGACGCCACAGGTGTCGCAGACGCACCAGCCGAATGTCCATAATCAGCAGAGTGCCCAGTCACAACGCCGATCGATGGACGCCGTAGATTCGATGGCCCAGGGGCTTTCGCACTCATCTGCCGAGAATCCGATGACTATTGCTGATCAGCGCCAGGTCACAAGTCCTTTCCGTTCCGAGAGCCACGGCACTCCAACCGAGATGAGCATGCCTTTCGAGGAGCCCACCCTCAACCCGAACTACACCTTCGAGACCTTCGTTATTGGTCCGCAGAACAAATTCGCCGCCGCAGCCGCCGTCGCTGTTGCAGAGTCTCCGGGGCGCACCTACAACCCGCTGTTTATCTCCGGCGGTTCGGGTCTTGGCAAGACGCACCTGCTCCACGGCATTGGTCACTACGCCAAGCATTTGTACCCTAACCTGCGGGTTCGTTACGTTTCCTCGGAAGAGTTCACCAACGACTTCATTAATTCCGTGCGTGACGACGCCCAGGAATCCTTCAAGCGTCGCTACCGCGATTTGGACATGCTCATCATCGATGACATCCAGTTCTTGGAGGGCAAGGAAGGTACACAGGAAGAGTTCTTCCATACGTTCAATGCCCTGCACCAGTCCAATCACCAAATTGTGCTGTCGTCGGACCGCCCACCACGCGAGCTTAAGACCCTGGAGGATCGCCTTCGTACCCGCTTCCAGTGGGGGCTCAATCCGGATCTGCAATACCCGGACTTGGAGACGCGAATCGCAATTCTGTCGAAGAAGGCACAGCTGTCTGATTTGGTCGTTCCGCATGATGTACTCCAGTACATCGCGGAGAACACCTCGTCTTCTATTCGTGAGCTCGAGGGGCGTCTCCTGCAGATTAGTGCTCACGCATCCATGATTCATGAGCCTGTGACCTTGAAGTTTGCGCAGGAGATCCTCGGTGCCGACGAAATCGAGGTGCAGATTACCCCGGAGATCATCATCTCCACCACGGCTGAGTACTTCGACCTAACGGTTGCGGATTTGGTGGGCCCGGGTAAGACTCGCCCGGTCGCTCATGCTCGCCAGATCGCGATGTACTTGACGAGGTCCTTCACTGAGCTTTCGTTGCCGTCGATTGGCCGGGAGTTCGGAAATCGTGACCATTCGACGGTTTTGCACGCTGAACGCAAGATTGTTAAGGAAATTCAGGAGAAGAAGCCCTCAAAGGACCAGGTCAACGACCTGACTACACGCATTCGAGACCGAGCTCGCGGCACGGCTTAAAAACCTTGGATTCGGCATGCGGAATTCTTGTTATTAACTGCGGTTTTTCCGTGCACAGAGCTGTGGACAACTCCTAAATTTTGTGGATGAAAGATGAAGCCCGAACACTATCCACAGACACCCCAAGTTATCCACAGTTAGACGCACTGGTTATCCACAGAGCGAAACCAGTGAAGACCAGCGGGAATCATGTAATTTCACAATGTGCACACCCCCTATTACTACTCCCGACTTTAAAAATCTCTAGAAACTTCTAGATAAAAGGGGGCCTGCGCACAACCTCTGGCAAGCAACCTCTCGCGCACAACTTCATAAATGCCAAGAACGAGCAAGAACTAGGATTAAGCACTAGACGGACTACAAGAATCCCAGTGAGGTCTTTGGCAGTCTGCAGTAGAGTTGTACGATGGAATCTTTGTAACTCCAGTCATGTGCGCTGACATAGCGTGCTGACAACACAAAAGACGGCTAATAACAGACATCCAATACCGGTGGAGGAACGATGGAGCAGACCGAAGTCCGTATTCGCGCGGCTAAGGACGATCTCGCGGGTGCGGTGAGCTGGGTTGCTCGTAACCTGCCTGCACGCCCGACTCAGCCGATTCTGCGTGGCATGATTTTTCTCGCGGATGACAATGGTCTGCAGCTCGCTGGCTATGACTACGAGGTCTCGACTCAGATTCGTATTAGCGCAGAGGTCGATGAGCCCGGTCGCTTCGCCGTCAATGGCAAGTTGGTTTCTGACATTGTCTCTAAGCTGCCGAATAAGCAGGTAGAGATGCACTTTGATGGCACGAAGGTCATCGTTCGCTGTGGTTCTTCCCGCTTCGAGCTGCCAAGTCTGACCTTGGAGGATTACCCGCAGCTACCAGAAGCTCCGGCTGCTACCGGTACTGTCGATGCTGCTCTGCTGGCTGAGGCTATTGGTCAGGTCGCTATCGCTGCCGGCAAGGATGAGTCGCTGCCGATGCTGACCGGCATCCGGATGGAAACCGAAGGTAACGAGGTCACTCTCGCTGCCACCGACCGTTTCCGCCTGGCGGTTCGCAGTTTCGAGTGGGAGCAGATCCCTGAGGGGGAGACCAAGCTGCTCATCCCGGCAAAGACATTCGCGGAGACTGCCCGCACTCTCGATACCACTTCCAGCGAGCCAGTGACCTTGGCATTCGGCGACGGATCTGATGATCGTGAGGTCGGCGCCGAAGGTCTGCTGGCTATCCTCGCCGATCCTCGTCGCACTACCACGCGATTGCTGGACGCCGAGTTCCCGAAGTTCCGTCCGCTGCTGCCGAAGCAGCATTCCTCCATGGCTGTTGCTCGTGTTGACCAGCTGCAGGATGCCATCCGTCGTGTGTCTCTGATGGCGGATCACGGTGCGCAGATTCGCATGGACTTCTCCGATGGCCAGGTTGTCCTTTCCGCTCATGGCGACGAGGTCGGTCACGCAGAAGAGACTGTGGCCTGCAACTTCTATGGGGAACCACTTCTGATCGCCTTCAACCCGCAGTACCTGCTCGAGGGGCTCAGCGCTGTTCGCTCCCACCGCGTTCTGCTGGGCTTTACGCAGCCGTCGCGTCCCGCGATTCTCATTCCAGAGCCGGAAGCTATCCCGGAGCTCGGTGAGGACGGCTTCTACCCAACGCCGGAGACCGACTTCACTTACCTGCTGATGCCTGTGCGCCTGCCGGGCTAGTTTGCGGCTATGCACATTCGGTATTTGTCCTTGCGGGACTTCCGCTCCTGGCCGGAGTTGGAAGTCGAGTTCACGCCTGGAATTACCGTATTTACCGGGCAAAATGGCTACGGCAAGACCAATATCGTCGAGGCCGTTGGGTATCTCTCCACGCTCGGTTCGCATCGAGTGTCTACGGATGCTCCGCTGGTTCGTTCGGGGACCCCGTCGGCACGCATTTCGGCGACGGCGGTCAATGATGGCCGAGAGCTGACGGCGCATCTGCTCATCAATCCGCATCGCGCGAATCAGGCGCAGATTAATCGCACGCGGCTGAAGTCTCCGCGGGAGCTGCTGGGAATCGTTAAGTCGGTCTTTTTCTCGCCCGAGGATCTCACGCTGGTCAAGGGCGAGCCCGCGTCCCGTCGCCGCTACATCGATGATTTGCTCGCTTTACGACGGCCACTGTCCGCAGGTATCCGCATTCAATATGACAAGATTTTGCGTCAGAAGAATGCGCTGCTGAAGTCGGCGGGCTCGACGCTGCGCCGTGGCTATTCTTCCTCGGAGGGGCAGGCCGCACTGAGCACGCTGGATACCTGGGATGCGCAATTGGCGCAGGTGGGAGCGGCTTTAATGGCTGCGCGCATGGATTTGATTGCCGAACTGTCGGAACACGTCAGCGAGGCCTATGCCACGCTTGCCCCGCACTCGCGCCCAGCCACGATTGCCTATGCGCCGAAGGTCGACAGCCTGGATGGCGGGCCATTGCCCAGCGAACCGGAGCTGCTCGAGGCACTGCTGCTGACGAAGATGGCGGAGCGCCGCACCGCGGAGATTGAGCGCGGTTCCTGTCTCGTTGGTCCGCATCGCGATGATCTCAACCTCATTCTCGGCAATGACCCAGCCAAGGGCTTCGCTAGCCACGGCGAGACCTGGTCTTTTGCACTCGCACTGCGTCTCGGCGCGTACTTTTTGCTCCGTGCCGATGGGCCCGACCCGATCTTGGTGCTTGACGACGTGTTTGCCGAGCTCGACCGGCATCGTCGGGAAGCTCTCATGGAAATCGCGCAGCAGGCTGAGCAGGTGTTGATCACCTCGGCGGTGGGGGAGGAGTTGCCTCAGGCACTGGTCGAGGATTCTTCTGTCACTCATCACACGGTGACGGTGGCGCAGACTGAGCAGGGGCGAATCTCACTGCTGGATGAAAACCCAGTCGCGGAAGAGTGACGGGTATGGTCGAGAACATGGAGCCGGATAACTCACCGGAAGAAGAAAAGGACCTGATCAGCGACGCTTTCTTCCGCATGCGCGATGCCGCTAAGGAGGGCGGTCACAAGTTACCGAATCTCCAGCGGCCACCGAAGAAGAAGGGCTCGTGGTCTGGCCTCGATAGCCGTGTGCCTGTGAAGGCCGCGGAGGGGATTGTTGCGGACGTCGATAAGCAGCGGGCAGCGCAAGCAGTGGTGCGAGATCGTGCCGGTACGGTGATTTCGCCGAGCCTATTGAAGGAGGCGGGGATTCGGCTGTACCGGAAATATGACCGTCGACCTGCGCCGATTGGTGCGGTGCTGAATAAGGCAGTAGTTGATCGCGGCTGGCAGATCCACATTGCCCACGGTGTGATTATGACGGAGTGGGATTCGATGGTCGGCAAGGTTGTTGCGGAACACTCCCAGGTGAAGGAGTTCAAGGACGGCACTTTGGTGGTCGAGTGCCAATCGACAGCATGGGCAACACAGCTGCGGCTAGCGCAGCGACAGGTTTTGAAGTCGATTGCGGAACGCGTCGGCGATGGGGTGGTTGAGGAAATTAAGGTGCTGGGGCCAAAAGCGCCGAATTGGCGCAAGGGCAAATTGCACATCGAGGGCCGAGGACCGCGTGATACTTACGGGTAAAGGTCGGTAAACGGTCTACGATTAGCCGTCGGTATGCGTAAAACTGCGAAATTTGGTCCTTTGAGCGCATCGGCTATATCCACAGTAGGGGACTACGTTGGGGTAAGATGGGCAGGAGAATACCGGCAGGCGGTTCTTGAGACGTTATCGACTTCCAAACTAGCCAGACCTATCTAGTAGTCCTAGGTGGTTCTGGCTGGCGCTGATAGCGCTTGACCGCCGGCCTATTTTTCGCGCGCTGACGAATGTTGCGCGGGGAGAGAACCAAGAATAGGAGACGCGCCGAACCGTGGCTGCTACCGAACATCAATATGACGCCTCATCGATTACCATCCTCGAGGGCCTCGAGGCCGTGCGTAAGCGGCCGGGTATGTACATTGGCTCGACTGGTGAGCGTGGTTTGCACCACCTGGTGTGGGAGGTTGTAGACAACTCCGTCGACGAGGCGATGGCGGGTTACGCCACCGATGTTGAGGTCACTCTGCTGGAAGACGGCGGCGTTCAGGTCCGCGATAACGGCCGTGGTATTCCTGTCGAAATGCACCCGTCGGGTATGCCGACGGTGCAGGTGGTTATGACTCAGCTGCACGCCGGCGGCAAGTTTGACTCCGAGTCCTACGCTGTCTCCGGTGGTCTGCACGGTGTGGGTATTTCGGTGGTTAACGCGCTGTCGACGCGCATGGAAACCGAGGTCATCCGCGATGGCTACACCTGGTACCAGAACTTCGACCAGGCTGTTCCGGAAGAAATTATCCGAGGTAAGAAGACTCGCGGTTCGGGTACCACGCAGCGTTTCTGGCCGGACCCGGAGATTTTTGAGACCACCGATTTCAAGTTCGACACCATTTCTCGCCGCCTGCGCGAGATGGCGTTTTTGAACAAGGGCCTGACCATCACGTTGGTGGACAAGCGTGTCTCCGAGGAGGAGCTCGAGGCCGAGGCTCTGGCGGAGCAGGCGGAGACCGAATCCGCTGAGATCGCCAAGGATGCGGTTGAGGAGCAGAAGGAGAAGGCAGAGAAGACCACCAAGCCGAAGGAGCGCCGCAAGGTCTTCCACTACCCGAATGGTCTGCGGGACTATGTCGAGACTCTGAACAAGTCGAAGAACATCATCCACCCGACCATCATTTCCTTCGATGCTGCAGGTGACGGCCACGAGGTCGAGATTGCAATGCAGTGGAACTCGGGTTACTCCGAGTCGGTGCACACCTTCGCCAACACCATTAACACCATTGAGGGTGGCACGCACGAAGAGGGCTTCCGTTCTGCGTTGACATCGCTGATGAACCGCTATGCGCGTGAGCACCGCCTGTTGAAAGAGAAGGAAAACAACCTCTCCGGCGAGGACTGCCGTGAAGGTCTCGCTGCCGTGATTTCGGTGAAGGTCGCCGATCCGCAGTTCGAGGGCCAGACGAAGACGAAGCTCGGTAACACCGAGGTGCGTTCCTTCGTCCAGCGCATGACTAATGAACACATCGGTCACTGGCTGGAGGCCAATCCGGCTGAGGCCAAGGCCATTGTTAACAAGGCCATTGCTTCGGCACATGCCCGTCAGGCGGCTCGTAAGGCCCGTGACCTGGTGCGTCGTAAGTCCGCAACCGATCTTGGCGGTCTTCCGGGTAAGTTGGCGGACTGCCGTTCGAAGGATCCGAAGCAGTCCGAGCTGTTCATCGTGGAGGGTGACTCCGCAGGTGGTTCTGCAAAGGCAGGCCGAAACTCGCTGTTCCAGGCCATTTTGCCGCTGCGCGGTAAGATTTTGAACGTCGAGAAGGCGCGCCTGGATAAGACGCTGAAGAATAACGAGGTCCAGGCCATTATTACGGCGCTGGGCACCGGTATTCACGACGAGTTCGACATCGAGAAGCTGCGTTACCACAAGATTGTGCTGATGGCCGACGCCGATGTCGATGGTCAGCACATTGCCACGCTGCTACTGACGCTGCTGTTCCGCCTGATGCGTCCGCTGATTGATGAAGGGCACGTCTACCTCGCCCAGCCGCCGCTGTACAAGCTCAAGTGGGCCAAGGGTGAGCCGGGCTACGCCTACTCAGATGCTGAGCGCGATCAGCTGCTGGAAGAGGGGCTGGCTGCCAACCGCAAGATCAACAAGGACGATGGTGTTCAGCGTTACAAGGGTCTCGGTGAGATGAACGCTGCTGAGCTGTGGGATACCACCATGGATCCGGATCACCGCGTGCTGCGTAAGGTCGCCCTCGAGGACGCGCAGAAGGCGGACGAACTGTTCACCATTCTGATGGGCGATGACGTCGCTTCACGACGTTCGTTCATTACCCGTAATGCGAAGGACGTTCGCTTCCTCGACGTCTAAGCCGATACCAAGTCTGGTTATCGGCTTGTCGGTTCCCCTGACAAAACCTCCGTTCAGCCATTAATGTTTATGAAATGGAAGATACTCGGGGAAGCATGGTCAACGGGGAACCGCCAGTCGAGCCACGTATTGTGCAGGAGACATTGCCAGATGGCTCCGTGACCCCGATGGCGCTTCGGTTTCCCGAAGGTTCGCCTCGGGGCATTGCCGTTATTTGGCCGGGCTTTGGCATGGGTGCTCGCTACTACCGGCCGATTGCCCAAGAGTTACAGCGTCGAGGTTTTTGCGTCCTGACCTCGGAGTTACGCGGCCAGGGTAACCAGACTGCGGTGGCCACCCGCCGTCACAATTGGGGCTACCAGGATTTAGCGTCGGTGGATTATCCCTTGGCGGTGGCTCGTGCTCGGAAGGAGTTTGACCACCTCGCGGCAGGGGAGAGCACAGGGGAGAAGCTTCCCGTTTATTTGCTGTGTCATTCCATGGGCGGCCAGATTGCTTCTCTGTATTTGGCCCGACCGGAAGCGGATGTGGCCGGCGTGGTGATGGTCGGTTCCGGCACCCCGCACTATAGGTGTTTTACTGGCAACGAGTACAAGCGGCTTCGTTACGGTGCACCATTTATGCAGGTGGTATCCCAGATTTTGGGTTATTGGCCGGCAGGCAGGTTCGATGTGGCCGGTTACGGTCGGCAGGCTCGCAATCATGTGGTGGAGTGGGCGCGCTTCTCGCGCACGGGCTTGCTGCGACCACGGGGTGCAGACATCGACTATGCCGCTGAGATGCCGAAAGTAACTACCCCAGCGTTATTGCTGAACTGTGGCGGTGACCGTGATTGCCCAGCGGAATCTGCGCAAGCGCTAGCTCGGATGTTGCCTAAGTCTGCGAAGTACGAGTTCATTGAGCAGCGCCTTGGCCATAATCGGTGGGCGCGTGAGCCACAGGCTGTGGTTGACCGTTTCGAGCGATTTATCGAGGAGAATTAAGCGGCAGTTCGCCGGCTGGTAATCTGCGCTTCTTAACGTAGATGCCTATGGCAACTTCACCTAAAAATATATCTGAGTTTTCCCGTCGACATTTCCTGCAGACTGCCGCAGGAGTCGGTGCCGTCACCGCTGCGAGCACGCTGCTGCCGCCATCATTGCGCCATGCACTCGCGCAGCCCCGACCGGCTGGCTCCCTCGACCAGGTCGAGCACGTTGTCGTGTTGATGCAGGAAAACCGCTCTTTTGATCACTACTTCGGCACTCTCCGAGGTGTGCGGGGGTACAACGACAATTCCGCTTTGCCGGGTGTTTTTAACCAGAGTGGAATTAGCCCGTACCTAATTCGAAACGCTGCGAATCGCGGTGATCTTTCGGTGGAGTACATTGCAAGTCTTCCGCACGGTTGGGAGGACGGGCAGATTGCACTAAACGGTGGACGCTGCAACGGCTGGATTGAGGCTAAGGGCAAAGGCACGATGGCCTGCTATGACCGTCAGGACATCGCGTTCCAATTCGCACTCGCAGAGACATTCACTATCTGTGATGGCTACTTTTCTTCAATGCCTACGTCGACAAGCCCGAACCGCAACTACCTGTTTTCGGGTGATACCCGAAAGGAACCGTGGGGGACTGGAGCGGTTGGCAATGCGGCGTACGAGCCGACGCACCCGGGGTACAGGTGGCGCACGTATGCCGAGGATCTCTCGGCGGCTGGGGTGCCATGGCGCGTCTACCAGGAGTGGGATAACTACACGGACAACAACCTGGATTTCTTCGCCGCGTTTCGAAATATTGGCCGCAAGGTCATTCGTGAGGCCGGGCTGCCTGGTCTCGACATGACGGGCTTCCACGAGGAGCTGCTGGAACTGGGCGATGGGATGCCGCCAACTGCAGAGCAGCAGGAGATGGTCGACCGCCTGAATGCCGCTGTGGAGAAGCTGCCTGAGGCGGAACGGAATCTCTACGATCGTGCACTTTACCGTCGCCAGCCGGGCACGCTCGCTGATGCTTTCCGACGGGACGTTGAATCCGGACAGCTGCCAAAGGTGTCCTGGATTGTGCCGTCGGCCGCGGAAAGCGAGCACCCGGGAGCGTCCTCGCCGATTCAGTCGGCGAATATCACTTACCGCCTGTTGGATGCGTTGGCCTCCAACCCGGAGGTGTGGGCCAAGACCGTCTTCCTGATTAACTTTGACGAGTTTGATGGTTACTTCGACCATGTGGTGCCGCCGCTGCCGCCGAAGAATGAGCCGGGGGAGTGGTACCTGGGCAAGCCGAAGGGGCTCGGTTTCCGCGTCCCGATGACTGTCATTTCACCGTGGTCGGTGGGTGGTTTGGTGTCCTCAGAGGTCTTCGATCACACTTCGGTGATCCGTTTCCTGGAGCAAGTCACCGGCGTGAGCTGCGGAAATATCACTGATTGGCGTCGTCGGGTATGTGGTGATTTGGTATCCACACTGGACTTCTCGGCGTCTACGGGAATGCAGCTTCCAGAGCAGCCGGGACCAGCGCCGGAGTTTGTGAAGCGCTGGGAGGCGGAGCCGGCCGGTGACTATCCTGTGCAGGAGTCCGAGCAGGCGACCGCGCTGCCGACACCGTACCGGCTGCACGCCTACCTCAAAGGCGGCAATCTTGTGCTGGTCAATGACGGTTCCCGTGAGGCTGTTTTTGCTGTTTACAGTGGCAATAAGGTGGAGCATCACACGGTGCTCGGTACGTTAGAGCTGCGAATTGGACTCCTGGAGCGCGAACTTACCGTGTGCGGCCCGGACCGCTTCCTGCGTGTATTCAGCAAGACGGCGAAAGAGTTGCCGGAGGTCACTTTGGAGCACGCGGCGGGACGTGTTCTAGTTGGCGGGCAGGACCGGACGGCTGATTATGTCCGTGATGGTTGGTACGAGGTTGAGCTGGCTGAAGGTGAGGCCACGGCGTATTACACGGGCCGGCTGGAGTCCGGCAATCGCATTCCGACCAGCCCGTTTACCCGAAAGAGTGACTAGGCCCTGTCCCCGGCTAAGTGCCGCCTTTGACCAGATCCCACGTCTCTGCGAATGACAGCTCTTCGCCGTTGGTGGTGAGGAGTATGTGTGCAAGTAGTGCGCCCAGTGCGGTGTTGCCAAAACTTAGTGGTTTCACGTGAAACGTTGCGTAAGCGACCGCCTGCGCTGCCGCAGAAATCGCGGGAAAGCTACGGTGACCAGCAATGACTCCTGAGCTGGCGGCGACAATAGCGCTGATTGTCCACGGCCTCGCAAGTGTAGCGTCGGCCAATTCCGGCACTGTGGCCACCAGTTCATCGGTAGCCGCCAGGATAGCGGCCTCGCTGAGAGGCTGAATCTGGGGCGCGCTCATTCTTGTACTCCGCGGGGCCTTGGGGAGCTCAACTTTCGCAGCAGCGCCATGTCGGTATCAATTACGCTTGCCGTAATTTCCCGGGCCTGACCTTGTTGAAGGGCTCTCGTGGCGGCGGATTCGATGGCGCGAATGACGGCCTCGTGTTTAGACACGCCCTCCATGTGCGCCAGCAGAGCCAAGGCGGTGTCCTGTTCTTTCGTGAGCCTCAAGGTCATCGCCATCGCATTTGCTCCCTGCTATCTAACTGCGCTTCTTAACTGCGCTAGTTTGTTTCTCGCTATCAGGCCTAAAACCCCAGATTTGATACCACAATGGTATCGAAAAGTTGCACACGGCGTCGTAAAGCGGGCTCTAAAGCCCTGTAGAATGGATGCGAACCTCTTTTAAGTAAAGGAAGCAGTCATTGAGCGACGATAACAACAACGACGGCTCATCTTTCGGAAGTGGAGTATTGGGCCACCAGGTTCGCCCGATCGACATCAATGAAGAGATGCAGTCGAGCTATATCGACTACGCCATGAGCGTGATTGTTGGCCGTGCGCTGCCGGAGATCCGTGATGGTCTAAAGCCGGTGCACCGCCGCATTCTCTACGCCATGTTCGACAACGGCTACCGCCCGGAGCGCGGCTATGTGAAGTCCGCAAAGCCGGTTTCGGACACGATGGGTAACTACCACCCGCACGGCGACCGCGCTATTTACGACACCATGGTGCGCATGGCGCAGCCGTGGTCCATGCGCTATCCGCTTGTCGACGGTCAGGGTAACTTCGGCTCCCGCGGTGACGACGGCCCCGCAGCTATGCGTTACACCGAGGCCCGTCTGACGCCGTTGGCCATGGAAATGGTGCGCGACATTCGCGAAAACACCGTCGATTTCCAGCCGAACTACGACGGTCGTACGACAGAGCCGGTTATTCTGCCGTCGCGTGTCCCGCAGCTGTTGATGAACGGCTCTGGCGGTATTGCCGTCGGTATGGCCACCAATATCCCACCGCACAACCTGCGTGAGGTCGCGGATGCCATCAACTGGTGCCTGGACAACCCGGAAGCGGATGAAAAGACCACGCTGGATGCGGTCATGGAGCGCATCAAGGGCCCGGATTTCCCAACTGCCGCCCAAATTGTCGGCGACAAGGGCATCAAGGAGGCCTACACCACCGGCCGTGGTTCGATTCGCATGCGCGGTGTGACCTCGATTGAGCAGGAGGGCACCCGTCAGTCGATTGTCATCACTGAGCTGCCGTACCAGGTCAACCCGGACCGCATGATTGCCAACATCGCGGATCAGGTCAAGGATGGTCGTCTGCAGGGCATTGCCTCGATTGATGATGAATCCGACCTGAAGTGGGGCATGCGTATCGTCGTCAAGCTCAAGCGCGACGCCGTACCGCGTGTGGTGCTGAACAACCTGTACAAGCACTCCCAGCTGCAGACCAGCTTCGGTGCGAACATGCTCGCCATCGTCGACGGTGTGCCGCGTACGCTGCGCATTGACCAGATGGTGACGCTGTATGTCGCCCACCAGATTGAGGTCATTGTTCGACGGACCCAGTTCCGCCTGGACGAGAAGGAAAAGCGCGCCCATATCCTGCGCGGCCTGGTCAAGGCTCTGGATATGTTGGACGAGGTCATCGCCCTGATTCGCCGGTCCGCCACGGTTGATACCGCGCGCACGGGCCTGATGGGTCTGCTCGAAATCGACGAGATTCAGGCTGACGCCATTTTGGCGATGCAGTTGCGTCGCCTGGCTGCTCTGGAGCGCCAGAAGATCATTGACGAGTTGGCTGAGATTGAGCTCGAGATCGCCGACCTGAAGGACATCCTGGCCAAGCCGGAGCGTCAGCGCGCCATCGTTAAGGAAGAGCTGGGCGAGGTCGTGGAGAAGTACGGCGATGACCGTCGTACCCAGATTGTGGCCGCTGAGGGCGACGTCACCGAAGAGGACCTCATCGCCCGCGAAAACGTGGTTGTGACCATTACTTCCACGGGCTACGCCAAGCGCACCAAGGTCGATGCCTACAAGGCCCAGCGCCGTGGTGGCAAGGGCGTGCGCGGTGCGGACCTGAAGCAGGACGACATTGTCCGCCACTTCTTCGTCTGCTCCACGCACGACTGGATTTTGTTCTTCACCAACAAGGGTCGCGTCTACCGTCTCAAGGCCTACGAACTGCCGGAGGCCACTCGCGCCGCCCGCGGCCAGCATGTCGCCAATCTGCTGGAGTTCCAGCCGGAGGAGCGCATCGCCGAGGTGCTGCAGATTCAGAGCTACCAGGACAGCCCGTACCTGGTGCTGGCCACCAGCGAGGGCAAGGTCAAGAAGTCTCGCCTGGAGGACTACGAGTCCGCTCGTTCCGCTGGCCTGATTGCCATCAACCTGCGCGAAGGCGACTCCCTCATCGGTGCCCGTCTGTGCTCTGCTGACGATGACCTGCTACTCGTCTCCGAGCGCGGCCAGGCTATCCGTTTCACCGCCTCCGACGACGCGCTGCGCCCGATGGGCCGCGCCACTGCCGGTGTCCAGGGTATGCGCTTCAAGGGCGACGACAAGCTGCTCAGCATGGTCGTGGTCGAGGAAGAGCACAACCTGCTGGTTGCAACGACCGGCGGCTTCGGCAAGAAGACCAAGCTCAGCGAGTACACCCCGCAGAACCGCGGCGGTATGGGCGTGTTGACGCTCAAGTACGACCCGAAGCGTGGTCCGCTGATGGGTGCCCTGGTGGTCGACAACGACGACGAAATCTTCGCTGTCACCTCCGCCGGCGACATCATCCGCACCAACGTCAACGAGATTCGCGCCACCTCGCGTGCCACTAAGGGCGTGCGCCTGGTCAACCTCGCTGACGGCGTGGAACTGCTGGCTATCGACCGCAACGTCGAGGATGAGGGCGAGGAGACCGCTTCCAAGGTCTCTGAGGCCGGAACACTGGACGTAGTCCCGAAGCGCACCGGCGCCACCAAGAGCACCGGTGCTGCCGAGTCCGGTGACTCGGAGGCGGAGAAGGAGTAAGCGCATGGCCGAAACTAACTTGGTAGTCGACAAGGTGAGCCCCTGGTCCACCATGCGCATTACGGCGGCCACTGGCTTCATTGGCTTCCTCGTCTGGCTTGCCGCGGTTGGCCTGCTCTACCTCTTGCTCTCCGGGATGGGATTGCTCGCTCCGATTAGTGAAATGGTCGGCGGGGAGGATTCCATCAGCGCGGGTCTCGTCCTTGGCCTGGCGGCCGCTGTAGGAGCGCTGTGGTGGGTGCTGTCGATTGGGCTCATGGCCCTCGGCGCGGTTATCTACAACGCTTGCGGCGGTCTCGTCGGAGGTCTCAAGATTTCGCTTGCCGACGACGACTAGGCTGCCTAGCCTCCCGCTGGCCCCGGTGTCACCCCCGTTCGGTGGCCCCGGGGCCGCGTTGGTTCAGAGGTGTTTTCAGTGATCTGGTTATGGAGTAGCCGTAATGACTACTTAATGACTGCTTTTTAACTCAATATTTAGGCCGCTGACCAGGCGATTTGTGAAGTGTCATGGTTACGGGTTAAGTTATATCTCGTTCCACGGGGCCTATAGCTCAGGCGGTTAGAGCACTTCGCTGATAACGAAGGGGTCGGAGGTTCAAGTCCTCCTAGGCCCACTGCCGAACAAGGTATAATTGCTCGGTGTACGGGGCTTTAGCTCAATTGGTAGAGCACCTGCTTTGCAAGCAGGAGGTCAGGGGTTCGATTCCCCTAAGCTCCACAAGGAACAAAATCCCCCGGTCGTAAGGCCGGGGGATTTTTGCGTTTTGGGGATGTAGAAGGGGAGGGGGCAAGAACGCCGAGTTACTGACTGCGTTTATGACAAAAATGGCGTGAAAAATGGCTTGAAACTGTCATAAACTTGCACAGTTTCACATTTGCAGCCCGTCTTTCTGAAGTTGTCAGGTTTGCTGCTTAACCAAAAACGCCCGACCGCCTGCGCATCTACTGCACAGAAGGATCGGGCGTGAAAAGGCTTTTGGCTATCTAGCCGCCTATTTACTTCTTGCGAGCCTGACCCGGCTTCGGAGCCGGCTTGGACGGCTTGGAAGAGATCTTCTTAGCGTCGTCAGCGTTCTTCTTCTCGGTCTTGACCTCGTCGACCTTGATTTGAGCCTGCTTGGAAGCCTCTGCGGCCTTCTCCTCAGTGGTCTCCTTGGCCTCAGCAGCCTTGTCCTTGGCCTCGTCGGCCTTGTCGGCTGCCTTGCCCTTTACCTCTTCAGCCTTTTCCTTAGCCTCAGAAGCCTTCTCTTCAACGGTCTCCTTGACCTCGGCGGCCTTCTCTTCGACCTTGTGCTTAACTTCCTGGGCCTTCTGCTGGTATGGAGCTGGGTCAACCGGGAGCTTGTCGTCCTTGCGCAGCTTCCAAACGATGACACCGACGATTGCTGCAACAACAGCGAAGACCAGGGAAGCGGTTGCGATGCGACCGTTCTTGGCGCGCTGCTCTTCCTTACCGGTTACCTTGTCGATAGCCTTCTGGGTGCGCACCTCGAGGTCCTTGCGAGCCTTCTTGGCCTTCTTTTCGGCCTTCTTAGCCTCGCAGCGAGCCTTGCAACGGGTCTTCTTGCCCTTGCGCTTAGCGTCCTTCTCGGCCTGCTTCGCAGCCTTCTTAGCCTGCTTCTTGGTCTCCTTGGACTTCTTCTCAACCTTGCCGGTCAGTTCTTCGGCCTGCTCAGCGAGCTGATCGCGGGCGTCGGAAACCTTTTCCTTAACGTCTTCCGCCCAATTGGTTGCTGCGTCCTTTGCTGCCTCGTTCTGTGCAGCTGCCACCTTCTTAGCCTCCTGCATCGTGTCGTAGAGCTCTGCAGCCTTCTTGTCCCGGTAATCCGAGTAGCTGTCGTAAGCGGACTTCAGTCCCTTGACAGCCAGCGAGATTGCGTTGGGGTTCATGACTCTCCTTTATTAGTGCGTCGCCAACAGGCATCGCCTTTAATTCTCAATCAATGATTAATACTGCTGCGGCGCCAGTGCCTCTGAGACCAAGATGCTTCTAAGTCCAAGAGCTAGGGCCCAGATAGGCCTAGCGCCGAAATATTTGCAGCAGGCTCACATTCCAGCTTAGGCACTATTTGGCCTCCATGGGGGTCAACGAAGAACTCTTTTCCTTATCTTGAGAAACGTTTTCGCTGGTTTCTGCCACGGAGAAACTCACCAGTAGGAGCAATTGGCCACCAAGGTCGGTATCCTAAGGAACGTGACTATTAAGACTGCTACTGCAACTGTGCACACCAACCATGGCGATATCGTGATTGACCTGTTCGGCAACCACGCGCCGAATACCGTCGACAACTTCATCGGCCTGGCAGAAGGCACCAAGGAGTACAAGGGGCAGAACGCCTCTGGCACCGAGTCCGGCCCGTTCTACGATGAGGCCATCTTCCACCGCATCATCGCTGGATTCATGATTCAGGGTGGTGACCCGCTGGGCACCGGCACCGGCGGCCCGGGCTACATGTTCGACGATGAGATCCACCCGGAGCTCCAGTTCGATCGTCCGTACCTGCTCGCTATGGCAAACGCCGGCAAGCGCGGCGGTCGTGGCACCAACGGTTCCCAGTTCTTCATCACCGTTGTTCCGACCCCGCACCTCAATGGCGCTCACACCATCTTCGGTGAGGTCGCTGATGACGCCTCGAAGAAGGTTGTCGACGAGATCGCTCGTGTGGCTACGGATCACTGGGATCGCCCGCTGGAGCCGGTCGTGATTACCTCCATCGACATCGAGAAGTAATCTGCTAGCTTCTACGCTCTTTAACCCGTCCGGTTGTTCCGGGCGGGTTTTTTCATGCCCATTTTCGCTTTACGACGGCCCGTAACTTCAATGTTGTGTTTAGGGGTAGTGGGGGTAGTAGCACATCGTGTTAATTCTCCACATGTCCACAGCCCTGTGGACAAAATACTCCACTGTTCACCTAGGTGAACACGGGCCAAGAAGCACGTTACGGGTCCCAATTTTCACAAATTACAACAATTCACAGTTGTCCACAGACTTGTGCACATGTGTGGATAATTCCATTCTTGTAATTTACGAACCAGCGTTCGAAAGTGGTCGAACTCCGCAGAATATTGGAGTTACGCATAACTTGACTTGCAACTATGTTACTTGTTCACAGAGTTATCCACAGGCTGTGGATACTGTGGACACAGGGGATAGAACCAAAGTTGTCATGCTTTACGGTTTCTGTCACGTAACCCGTGAGAAATTTGGGACGAAATCTCTCCACAGTTATCCACAAATTACATGATTGTTACACAGGTTTCTGTGGATAACTTTTTTGCGTGATCAGTAGGAGGGAAATCCTCATTCGCCGAAAAACGTGTGGGAAACGGGGGTATTGACGGGGGTGAATTGACCTGGGTTTTTAGGCATGAAAAAGGCGCATCCAAAAGTGGATGCGCCTGAGGAGTGCGGTGTATTAGAGCTGACTAACGCCAACCCATAGTCATCAGCAGACCAACAATGAAAAGACCAAAGCCGATGACGTAGTTCCATGCGTTCAAAGTCACCATGAACGGAATATGCGGACCCGCGATGTAGTTGACCAGCAGCCAGCCCAAACCAATCAGCATGAACCCGAACATCAGCACCTTGTACCACACCGGTGTCTGAGTGCTATTGATTTTGACCGGGGTACGGCTGACAGAGGAGCCACCGGATTGTGGTGAATTAGTGCTTTCAATCTTTGCCTTAGGCATAGCGCTTTAAACTCCTTAGGTTGTGGTCAGCAGGTTGCGATCAGCGCGGTATCTACACTCCCGCGGTATATGCATAATTGTAAACTTTGCATCCGAACTTACCAGTGAAGTTCGCAGGCAGTAGAATTCCCAGTTATGCAGATTCTCGTCGTCGATAACTATGACAGCTTCGTATTCAATCTGGTCCAGTACATAGGCCAGCTCGGCGAAACGGTTACTGTCTGGCGCAATGATGATGCGCGTCTCCGCGATGTTGACGACGTCGTAAAGCAATTTGATGCAATCCTACTGTCGCCCGGTCCCGGTGAGCCGTCTAATGCGGGGTGGACAGAGGACATTATTCGCGCGGTGAGCAGGCAGGACGAGCCGACGCCAGTGTTGGGTGTGTGCTTGGGTCACCAGGCGATTGGTGAGGTCTTTGGTGCGCAGGTCGTGCGTGCCGACGAGCTGTTGCACGGCAAGACCTCCCCGGTCACCCATGACGGCACGGGTGTTCTGGCCGATGTACCCAGTCCTTTTATTGCCACGCGCTACCACTCGTTGACGGTGGATCCGAAGACGTTGCCGGAGGAACTCATTGCCACGGCATTCACCGATTCGGGCATGCTGATGGCGATGCGCCACCGCGACCTGCCGATTCACGGCGTGCAGTACCACCCGGAGTCGGTACTCACCCAGTACGGGCACCGCATGCTGGTCAATTGGCTGCGACTGGCCGGTGGCGAGTACACCGAGGAACTCCTGGCGGAGTTGGAAGAGCAGCAGGCCGTGTACCAGCGGGCCTTCTCAGACGTGCTGGCACACTAGCCGCTAGTTAGGCAGCAAATCCGGCAGCCTTATGGGAGGTTCCGGAGCAGGCCGTTCCTCTGAAGAGCTCTCCGGGGCAACCCCCAGCCGGTAGACACGCAGGGTGACCTCGCCGTCCTTGTTGACCTTGGAGCCGGCTGACGGGTTGGCCTTCTCCACGTGGTCGACCTTGGACAGATCCAGCGTGGTGACTTCCTCGGTGCGGATAGTTCCCTCGAAGCCGGCATCGGTGAGTGCCTTCTCCGCATCGCGGAGAGTCTGGCCCTCAACTCGTGGCATCTTAATTTGGTTGCCGCGCGAAACGTGCAGCTCGACAGTCGTTCCGACGGTGAGCTCCGTGCCCTTCTGGGGAACCTCAACAACGGTTCCCTGTTCCTCAGTGGAGTCAACCTCCACCACCTCGACAACGAAACCAGCGGACTCGAGGGTCGTGCGGGCGGAATCCAACCTCTGACCAGTGACATCCGGAACAGTCTTGGTCTCGATACCGGAGGAGACAGTCAAAGTTACGCGGGTTCCCTTCGACACCTGAGAACCGGCAGCTGGAGACTGCTCGATGACATTGCCACGCGGAACGTCCTCACTCGGTTCCTCTTGCAGTTTCGGATTGACGACAAGCCCCGCCTCCTCGAGCAGGCGGCGAGCTTCCTCGGCCTGTTTGTCGCGCACATCCGGCACATTGGTCAACTCCGGGCCCGAAGATACGCGCAGCTTGATACGAGATCCCTGCGGCAACCCCGATCCGACACCCGGTTCGGTGGCAATCACCGTGTCTCGGGGCACATCTGGGTTCGGCTCGTCGACTCGGTTGACCACGAAACCAGCCTGCTCGAGAACCTGCGTTGCCTCATTGACATTTAGGCCCTCGACCTGCGGAATGGCAACGGTCTCGACCTCGGTGGACGAGTTGAAAAGCTGGTAGGCACCGTAGCCGACACCGCCGAGAGCGACCAGCGCAGCAGCCGCCAGTGCGACAGTCTTTCCTGCGCCACCCTTCTTTTTCTCAGGCTCGTCAGTGTTAGCGATCTGAGCAGGGGCTTCCGGCTGGGCAGCCGCTCTCACCGGTTCCGGAGCCGGAGCCGGAGCAGGGACAGCGGCCGGAGTTGCCTGCTGCGCAGGGGTCACCCGGGTCTCAGCATCCGACGGAGCTGCCGGAAGGAATTCGGTGGTCTTCGCGTCGTCGTCATGCGCGCCGTGGTGCGCCAGCGCCAACGGATCCTCGCCGCGTGCAAGACGACGCAAATCCTGGGCGAAGTCCTCTGCGGAGTCATAGCGCTCCATTGGGTCCTTGGCCATCGCGGTCAACAACACCGCGTCGAGGGCCTGAGCCGTGTTCGGGTCGGTGTTGAGCTTCCCCGAAGGTCGCGGCGGCTGGTCCTGAACGTGCTGGTAAGCGACAGAAAGAGGGGTTTCACCGGTGAATGGCGGGGCGCCCGTGACGGCCTCGAAAAGTACGCAGCCGACAGCGTAAATATCGGAACGGGCATCGGCGGTCTTACCGCGCGCCTGCTCCGGCGAGAGGTATTGCGCGGTACCCAGCACCGCCGCAGTCTGCGTCATCGTGGTGGAATCACCGAGCGCGCGAGCGATGCCGAAGTCCATCACCTTCACCTTGCCGGTGTTGGTCAGCATGATGTTCGCCGGCTTGATGTCACGGTGAATAATGCCCGCATGGTGCGATGCCGTCAGCGCATCACACACCGATGCCATGATCGATGCGGCTTTCTTCGGGTCGAGCCGCCCCTCACGACGAACAAGATCACGCAGGGTCTCGCCCTGAATCAGCTCCATGACAATGAAAGGCACGCGCCCCATCGGGCTATCCGTCTCGCCGGTGTCGTACACCGACACGATCGACGGGTGATTCAGCAGCGCTGAGTTTTTCGCTTCACGACGGAACCTTGCGAGGAAGTTCTCATCCCTGGCAAGGTCGGCCCTCATCATCTTGACCGCGACAGAGCGACCGAGAACAGTATCTTCAGCGCGGTAGACATCGGACATGCCGCCAACGCCAATGAGCTCGCCGAGCCGATAACGGCCGGAGAGGAGATCGTCATTGCCAGACATTGTTCGTCAGTCCCTTCGGAAGGATTTCCACCAAAACATCTTGTACCTGAATATTACTGTGCATCTGGAGTCCCCAAGGTATTACCGGAGTCATTTCCCAGGGGCAACTGAATACCGGGCAGACCACCGCCGCTGGAGTCGTCTCCACTGTTGTCTCCACTGTCGTTGCCCGAATCCTGGGTCGGTTCGGACGTATCCGGGGCGGTCTCGCTGGTGTCCTGCTCAGTGGAGCTGTCAGAGGCACCGTCATTGTTGCCGCCGTAGTTTTCACCAGAGTTGCCGCCGTCGTTATTTCCCCAGTTACCGGAATTGTCGCCCGACCAACCGTAACCAGAACCGTCGTTGGGGTCGGTGTTTTCCTCTGTGGTTTGCTGCTGTGACTGGTTCGGAATGTACTGCTCCAAGTTCGGAATGGTTGGCAGTGAACCGGTAGTCGACAACGAGTAGACGACCGCGATAGCACCGGCCAGCAACACTAGCAGCACCAACAGCACAATGCTGCCGCAGCCACAACCGCAGCCAGTGCGCTTCTTTGCCGGCTTTCGCTGTCGGGCGGGCTGCTGCTGTGGTCGCTGCGGTTGCTGCGGTGGCTGCGACACCGGCATGGGCGGTCGCGTCATGGCACCGAGTTCGGTGGTCGCCGGGTTGGCAGCGTTGGATTGACGGTGCACCGTTGGGGTCACACCACGCGGCTGCGGTGGGCGGTGCCCCGCGCGCACTCGCAAAACAGCCTGTGCCAGCTCACGGCCATCGGCATAGCGACGCTGCGGATCCTTGCGCAGCATAATGCCGATAAGTTCGCGGATATGTGGATTGACCGTCGGCGCCAACGCAGGTGGTGCCTCGTTGATGTGTGCCACGGCAACCGCAACGGTGGAGTCGCCCTGGAAGGGCCGGGCGCCGGCCACCATTTCGTAGGCGACACAGCCAAGCGAGTAGATGTCAGTCGCCGGACTCACCTGTTTGCCCTGCGCCTGCTCCGGTGAGACATACTGCGCGGTACCGACGACCATGCCGGTACGCGTCAGAGGCACCGCTTCAGCGGCTTTGGCAATGCCAAAGTCGGTAATCTTCACGGTGCCCTCCGGCGTCACCAGGAGGTTGCCTGGCTTAATGTCGCGGTGGACAAGGTTCGCAGCGTGAATTGCCGACAGGCCGTGTGCAGTCTGCTCCAGCACGTCGAGCATCAGGTGCTCTGGCAGGGTGTGACGTCGCTGCAGCACCTGCGACAGAGATTCGCCACGGATGTACTCCATGACGATGTAACACGCGCCGTGGCTGCCGATGTCGCCTTCCTCGTAGGTGACAATCTTCACCACGTTTGGGCTGTTGACGCTGCGCGCAGCGGCGGCTTCGTTCTGGAAACGCTGCCGGAACTCGTAGTTGTCCGAGTACTCCTGGTTCAGAAGTTTGATTGCAACCAGTTCGCCGCTGGTGGCGTCGTCGGCAAGCCAGACGGTGGACATGCCGCCACGGCCGAGCAGACGGCGGACGTGATATCGGTCGCCAACGATGTCTTGAACTTGGTGGGCATCCATGCTTATCGACCCGCCTGTTCGACCGCGTTAATGAGCGCACGGCCAATCGGGGCAGCAACGGAGGCGCCGGTAGCGCCCTGGCCTTGGCCGCCACCGTTTTCCACGACGACAGCCACGGCGACATCGGAGTCCGGCGCGAAGGCGATGTACCAAACGTGCGGTGCGTACTCGCCGCGGACAGCACCGTGTTCCGCGGTACCGGTCTTGGAGGCAATACGCGAACCGTTACCGCCCGAGTGCGACTCGGAGCCGCGCATCAGCTCAGTTACGGTCTCCGCGACCTCCGGCGAAATCGCCTCGCCGGCTTCAATCGGCTTAAAGGACTTGATTTCGGAGAGGTCGGCACCGCGCACCGATTTGATGATCTGGGGTTCCATGCGCACGCCGCCGTTGGCAATCGTGGCGGCGATGATGGCGTTGTCCAGCGGCGTGAAAGACACGTCGCGCTGACCAATGGAGGTCTGACCCAGCGAGGACTGATCCGGAATATCACCGACAGCGGAGGGCTGAATCGGCAGGCCCGCGTCATCGTGGGTCTCACCGATGCCGAATCGCTTAGCGACGTCCTTGAGCGCATCGGCCCCGTACTGCATACCGAGCTCAGCGAATGCCGTATTACAGGACTGCGCGAAAGCCTGGCGGAGAGTTGTAGTAGCCCCACCACAGGTCGAGCCACCGTAGTTCTCCAACGTAGTGGTGGTATCCGGCAGCGTAATCTGCGGTGCGCCAGTGACCGAGGTGTCCGGGGAAGCGCCTTGCTCCAGTGCCGTGACCGTGGTCAACACCTTGAAAGTGGAACCCGGCGGCAGCGGACGCTGAGTGGCGTGGTTGAGCAGCGGTGCGCCCTCATTGTTATTGAGGGACTGCCAGGTACTCTCGTCGCCGGCGGCGATGTCATTCGGGTTGAACGACGGTGTGGAGGCCATCGCGAGAATTTCACCCGTCGATGGGCGAATGGCGACGGCGGAGCCGACGTAGCCGCGTTCAGCGAGTTGTTGGTACGCAGTCCGCTGAGCGTTCGGCAACAGCGTCAGCTCCGTGGAGGCCCCAGAGGGTTCCTTGCCCGTGACCATGTCGAGGGCGCGGGAGGTAAACAGCGAAGGGTCGCTGCCGTTCAAGATCTCGTTCTGAGAGCGTTCGATACCGGCGGAGCCGTAGATGTCCGACAGGTATCCGACCACCGCGGCATATGCCTCCGGGTCGGTGTCGTAGCTGCGGTCATAGAAGCCGCTCTCGCCCTTGACCGAGTGGGCCAGAATGTCGCCGTCAGTGGTGATTTGGCCGCGAGGTTTGGACTTTTCCTCCAGGAACTGGCGGCTATTCAGCGGATTGTGGGCGTACTTATCCTGCTGGAAGCCCTGGATGTAGGTCAGGTTCGCCAGTAGAAGAACGAAGAGTCCGAGAACGACAACAAAGATTTGGCGAATGGTTTTATTCATCTACTGGTTCACCTCCTGAGATGCGGTGGCATTGTCGTTGAGGCCCGAAGGGTTGCTTGGAATACCCCAGGGGCGGTTGGCCTCGTCAGAGACGCGCAGCACGATGGCCAACATGATGTAGCTGGCCAGCAGTGAGGAACCACCGGCTGACATGAACGGAGTAGTCAGACCGGTCAGCGGCATCAGCTTGGAAACACCGGCTGCAACCACGAACAGCTGAATGGCCATCGAGAATGCGACACCGGCCGCCAGCAGCTTGCCAAAGGAATCACGTACCGCCAAGCTCGCCGAAATACCGCGGGAAATCAGAATCGCGAACAGCAGGATGATGGCACTCAGGCCGGTAAAACCGAGCTCCTCACCAAAGGCCGAGAGGATGAAGTCAGAGTGTGCCACCGGAATGTTCTGTGGGTAGCCCTGGCCCAGACCGGTGCCACCGATGCCACCCCAGCTCATGCCGAACAGACCCTGGGAGAGCTGGTAGCCACCCTCGTCGTAGGAGCCCAACGGATCCAGGAAATGCGTGACTCGCGCCTGAATCTTGTCCGAAACCATGTAGACACCGACAACGCCGACGGTCACCAGCACCATGCCGATGATCAGCCAGGAACCACGACCGGTGGCAGCGTAGAGCATTGCCAGCACAGTGCCGAAGAGCACCAGCGCCGGGCCAAAGTCATTCTGCAGAGCCATGATGACGGTAGCGATGCCCCAGATCAGCAGAATCGGACCCAGGTCGCGAACACGCGGGAAATCAATGCCCAGGAAACGCTTGCCCGCCACATTGAACAGCGAGCGCTTATTCACCAGCAGCTGAGCAAAGAAGATCAGCAGCATGACCTTGGCAAACTCACCCGGCTGCATGGAGAACGGGCCGATGGAAATCCAGATGCGGGCATCAGCATTAATCGACGACGGCCACACCAGCGGTAGCGCCAACAGAATCAAGCCGCCGAGACCCAGCAGATACGAGTACTGCGACAGCGAGTGATGGTTGCGCAGCAGGACAATCACGCCGATAAACAGTGCGACACTGAGTACGGTCCACATGATCTGGTTGCGCACCAACGAGGTGTCATTGGCCAGGTCTAGGCGGTGAATCATCACCAGCCCCAAGGCATTGAGCGTTGCTGCAACCGGCAGCATCACCTGATCGGCGTTGGGCGCCACAAAGGTCAGCGCGATATGCGCCACTGCAAAGATCACAAAGAATCCGCCAATGATGTAAAAGACATCTGCGGTCAGAGAGTTGCCCTGAGCCAGTTCCAGCGAAATTAGTGCCAAAAGCAACAATCCTGCCGACAGCAGCAGCAGGAGCATTTCCTTCATCCGAAGCTGTCGCTTCGTGGTAGTTTCACTCATTTTCGCACCTGCCTACAGTTGACTCCTGGCTTCGAGCCCAGTTTTTCATCCTTCTTGTCATCGTCGGAAACGGACAGACATACCGGCAGTGCCGACTCCGCCAAACGTCCAATCTGGTCGCTGACACCGTCGTAGGAATCAGCCGGCAGACCTTCCAACGAATTGCGTGCCGCCGGCGAGAGATCTTCCGGCGTCATGATGTGGCAGTCGACCTTCTCCTTCGCCGTCCCAGCCGGAGGAAGCTGAACTTTGTTGTCATCGGTCAAACAGATGAACTGATGTGGTTCTTGCAGATTGAAGCCCAGCAAACTACCGGGCACGCCGTGCATCAGCTGCACCTGCCCGTCGACCACCGCGAGATGGTACATCGACTCCTTCTTCTGCCAGCCCCAAACACCAAGGCCGACCAACCCGGCCACCAGCACCAGCACCACAGAAATAACTAGCCACTTGCCCTTGGAAGCTTTCTTCTCCGGCGCCGAAGTCACTGCAATTTCCTGCGACTTCCGCGGGCGGAGTGCCGCCGCGCGTCCCGCTGACGTATTGGGGCGGGGGAGTTCCTCCTCCGCACTCTGCAGGGCACCGGCCAGGGCGGGCTCGTAAGGCGTGCGTGCCGACGAATCGACAACATCGGCAACCACCACGGTGATGTTATCCGGACCACCGGACTTCAACGCGTAGTCAATGAGCTTGGTAGCGGCCTCGTCCGGAGTGCCCTCCGAGAGCACATCCTTGATGGTGTCCGCGGACACTGGATCGGATAGACCATCCGAGCACAGCAGGTAGCGATCGCCCTCGTGAACATCGCGATAAGACAAAGTAGGCTCCACCGGGCGACCGGTGAGAGCCTTCAAAATCAGTGAGCGCTGAGGGTGAATTGCCGCTTCTTCTTCGGTGAGATTGCCCTCATCCACCAGGGACTGCACATAGGTGTCATCCCGGGTAATGCGGATGAGCTCCCCGTCGCGCAGCAGATAGCCACGCGAGTCACCGACATGGCACATGCCCAGGCGGGTGCCGTCGAAAAGCAGAGCAGTCAGCGTAGTGCCCATGCCTTGCGTAGAGGGGTTCTGCTCAATTTCATCCGCGATGGAGTTATTGCCCTCCATGCAGGCGCTGCGCAGGGACTCGAGCAAATCGGGGCCGGGCTGATCATTGTCCAGCCGAGAGACGGCCGCAATCATCAGCTGCGATGCGATTTCTCCGGCGGCGTGGCCACCCATGCCGTCGGCAAGCGCGAGCAGACGCGAACCCGCATAGGCGGAGTCCTCGTTGTTCTGTCGGATGAGGCCGCGGTCAGAGCGGGCCGTGTAATTCAGAGCAAGACTCATGGTTGCAACCTCAAAGTTGTACGGCCAATACGAAATTCCATACCCGAAGCCAGGCGTTCCGGCTGTTCCACGCGCTGGCCATTGAGGAATGTGCCATTGCGGGAGTCCAGGTCCTCCAGGTACCAGATGCCGTCGCGGTTGATGACGCGAGCGTGCTGGCCCGAGGCGAAGTCATCGTTGAGGACGAAGGCATTCGACTCTGAACGGCCAATAGTGATGTCGCGTTGGTTGTTTAGGTTCATGCGCGAACCCGCCAGCGGCCCGGAGGTGACAAGGAGCTGATGTGGAGTCTGCGAGCGCTGGAAACGCTTGGCCGGAGCACTGCTGGCCTGCCGAAGTGGGCGCAGCGGAGCCGAGCCTGTTGTTTCTGTACGCAGGGTGCGAAGCGTCATCCAAATGAAAAACCACAGGACGACCAGCACGCCGATGCGCGAAAGCAGAAAAACGATAGCTTCCACGTCCGAGGAACCTCCTTATGTAGAGCTGGTGGGTCCGCAAACCGAACACACGGACGTAATTATTCCAGGAATGTGTCGGCAAACCTAGGGCAGTGGCATGTGAACCTGGTGAACCTCACTACTTAGCGGATCTGAATCAGCGAATCTGAACTTCGAGAACAGAATGTCCCAACGAGATTTCGTCGCCGTCGGCCAGCAGCCAGTTCTCAATGGGTTCGCCATTGACAATGGTGCCGTTGGTCGAATGCAAATCGACGAGCACAGCGTCCTGGCCGTCCCACGTGATCTCGGCATGCTGGCGGGAAACACCAGTATCCGGGAGACGGAAGTCGGAAGCGGTGCCGCGGCCGATGATGTTCGAACCATGGCGCACCTCAAATACGCGCGAGGAGCCGTCCTGCAACAGCAGGGTGACGGTCTTTTCCTGGGACTGGTCTTCGCCCACGGTCGCGCTGCTCAGCTCAGTTGCAGCCTCTGGGTCGACCGCGGGGATGGGGCGGGAAGCGGTGGGGAACTGCTCAGCTTCAGGCTGCGGGTGGTAGGCGGCAGAGGTCTCTGCAGCTTGGGGTTCATCATCGCTTTGCGACGGGGCTGCGTCAGTGTTGGCATCATCGGCACTGTCCTCGAATGGGGCGAACTCCGAGGTGCCCACGGTGTCCTCGGTGAAAGTGCTGGCCGTCTTCAACTGGCCGGTGTGGAGAGACTCCACTGCCTGCAGGTGGACGCTAATGGAACCGGTGAAGCCCCAGCCGTTGTTACGGCAGTAGCGCGTCATGCGGTCAGCCAACTGATTCGGCAGGTTGGGCTCGGACGCAGAAAGGTTCTTGTAGTCGGCAGCGCTGATGCCAATGCGGAAATCATTGGGTGCCAAGTACTGACCGTTGGCGTCCTGCATCAGGAAGTCTTCAATTTCCTGCTTCAGGCATTCTTCTAACTCATTCGGGACAACCTTGCCGCCGAACACGCGCGCAAAGCTGTTGTCGAGCCCGCGCTGAAGCGAGCTATCGAGCTTGCGGATGCGTCCTAGGAAATCCATCTGACTAAAGAAATTCGCCTTCTCCCGCCAAACCGCGGCGGGTTACGTGAAAAAAATGTGCACAAAAATTATCGATACTTAAGCAACAGTATAGAGCCCTACACCTTCAGTTAAGGGCTAGGAACTGCTGAGGTTTATCAAATAGTGACGACGGTTGTGGGGGAAGTTGCTATTGCTAAGTGCTGAAAAGTGGTGAAAAACGTGCGATGGCCTGGGGATTTGGTGGTGTATTAGCGCGGGGTGTTATAGTTCTATTCGTTCCCACGGGCGAGTGGCGGAATGGCAGACGCGCTGGCTTCAGGTGCCAGTGTCCTTTACGGACGTGGGGGTTCAAGTCCCCCTTCGCCCACAGCGAAGATCCTCGGAAGTGTAAAAGCTTCCGAGGATTTTTTGTTTCTGGGGTTGGGGTTTGGGGTGGGGCTTGGGTTGAAGCAGAGGCAGATGCTGAGCTGAGGTTGTTGGCTTGTCCTTTAACTCTCCTTTAACCCTGTCCGGCACTTATGGCCAGGTTTCGGGGACTTATCGATGTATTCCCGTGACTTATCGATGTTTTTTCGGCACTTATGCGCACGCTGTGAGCCAGGCTCTCTCACTTGTCGATGCGCTATTCACTTGTGGACACGCTGTAGCGCATCGATAGGTGAATAGCGTGGCCATAAGT
>NZ_PDGU01000012.1:0-52822 GCF_014334955.1 Corynebacterium sp. LK33
CCTTTACCCAACCATTTTTAACGGGAGGAATAGCATGCAGTTTAATTTCATTCGAGCCAGATGATTCAATGAATTGCGCACGGGTGTCTAGTGCTATGGCAATCCCCCTATGGCTATCAGCATAATGTTCCCAATGGAAAGACGAATCTACAACTTTCGTTGTCGACAGAATAAATAAGTTCTTCAACCCCTCATAGAGCTGCTCCTCAGCCCATGCATAGTCCAGAATCGGATGCGCCATTTGTTGAGAGCGTAGAATCTTATCTCGGGCGATTCTCAGCGCCCTCATACCAGGCTCAATTTCCTCCTGACTATTCAAAGAAATAGCCGAAGACACAAAAAGTCGTTGGGATTTGATAATCCCCTCAAAGCCAGACTCAGATGTAAAGTGCCACAGTTTTCTTGGAATGTCCGAGTTCACTCTGCTATCCGTTCTAACTCCATCACACAACCTAACCAAAACGAGTCCTTAGTCCCACTTGCAATTCTACTGCTCGCGAGCTTAACAACTAATTTCTCACTCGACACGGGGCGGTGGACAAATTTAGTGTTACGTCGATTTTTGAAAATATGGGTCTAACTTTGGGTTCTTTCGATTTCCTGTCCTACCAATAGACCGGTTGGCTTCCGACGCTAATATTTCGACTTCCTACAAGCCTGCTCAGCCTTGCGGTAAGCCAGGCAACCACTGAACTCAGAGTCTCCAAGCGAAGGCACGAGTAGCAAGCGAGTTGTGGAGTCATAAAGGAGATCTCGCTTCTCCTACACCCTCCTTGTTTGACAGGATAGGGACTCTAACTGCAATTCAAAAAGCTGGTTCTTCGCAGGATCACACTGTGGCACTTTAAGACTGCGCGCCTGGTTAATCGTCATCGTGTTAAGTCCAGACTTAGTTTTTACAACACACAGTAACTGAGACCGAACAAAGGTGGACTCCAACAAAGCGCTTAGTACGATTGAGGAAGTATCTGCTGGCCGAATTCGAAACAAGTGATTCTGGAAAACGAACTGACGCTCAAATGTTTCCGCAATTGCTGCCCGAACAACTTCTCGCAATCACGCGATGCGAAGTTGTTTATTACTCAGTTCTGTGCGCGTAAGTAATTACCCAACACGCGACTCCCGCGCCCCGCGCCAGGTAATAATTGCGCCAGCCGCCGCGATCAGCACGATACCCAGCGCCATGGACCAAGTCACTCGGTCACCGGAAAACGCCCAGCCCAGGATTGCACCGATGACCGGGTCCAGCGCGAAGAGCGTGCCGACGACCGCCGCTGAGACAATCCCCGCAGCGATGGTGTCCATCATGTAGGGAATAACAGCACCAATGAACCCAGAAACAACGATGGTGACCCACATCGAACCGTCGACAAGCGGTGCAGCGGAAACAGAAAATGGCGCGAGCACGATTGCTGCGACGACCACTGACAGCGCCAGATCCGGCATGCCGCCGCCCTCGGAACTGCCCATTCGGGCGGAGAAGAGCGTGTAAGCGCCGAAGAAGATCGCGCCGATTGCGGCGTAACCAATGCCGATAGGGTCCAGGTCATTGGAGGGCTGGGCAATCAGTGCAACGCCGATGAAAGCGACGATGGCCCACAGGCGGGAACGCCACATTTTCAGTCCCAGGAAAGACACGACGCAGGGGCCGAGGAAGTCGATGGTGACGGCGACACCCTGTGGGAGGCGGGCGATGGCGGCGTATATCATCATGCTCATCATGCCCATGGCGATGCCGTAGACCACGATGTTGATGGCGCGAACGCGGGTCATTCCGGACAGTTTTGGTCGGAACAGAACCACCATAATGATGGCGGCGGCGGTCATGCGCAGGCCTGATATGCCCGGCGCACCGACCGTGGAAAGCATGCCAGTGACCAGCACGGCTGCAGCCTGGGTACCAAGAGAACCGATAAGAACCAGAATGACAGGCGCCACCGGCAGGGTGAGAAACTTGTTCACACGCTGCAGCAATAACCCCTGGTGGGGAACTTCGGTTTGGCTTTTCTCACGCGACACTCGCGCAATACTAGCGCGGGAGCCGCAAGCGGCAAATTAGTGCCCGCGCTCCTGCTCGATTGCTTCGCCGTCGTTGAAGAACGGCGCAATCTTGTTGTCGAACATCGACAGTGCGGAGCCGATGGCCATGTGCATGTCCAGGTACTGGTAGGTGCCCAGACGACCACCGAAGAGAACCTTGTTCTCCTGCGCTTCTGCGGCGGCGAGCTTGCGGTATGCCTCCAGCATCTCGCGGTCTTCCGGGGTGTTGATCGGGTAGTAGACCTCGTCGCCATCGTCGGCGAAGCGGGAGTATTCCTTAACAATTACCGTCTTGTCCTTGACGTAATCGCGCTCCGGGTGGAAGTGGCGGAACTCGTGGATACGGGTGTACGGCACATCCGCGTCGTTGTAGTTCATCACTGGAGTGCCCTGGAAGTCGCCGGTGTTGACAACCTCCATCTCGAAGTCCAGCGTGCGCCAACCCAGCTTGCCCTCGGCGTAGTCGAAGTAGCGGTCCAGCGGGCCGGTGTAGACGACCGGGGCGTCCGGGGATACAGCGCGCAGTTCGTCGCGCACCTCGAACCAGTCGGCATCGACAACGACGTCAATCTTGTCGGAGGTCACCATGTTTTCCAGCCAGGCGGTGTAGCCGTCGACAGGCAGACCTTCGTAGGTGTCGTTGAAGTAGCGGTTATTAAAGGTGTAGCGAACTGGCAGGCGGGTGATGTTGCCAGCCGGCAGGTTCTTCGGGTCGGTCTGCCACTGCTTGGCGGTGTAGTGCTTGACAAATGCCTCGTACAGCGGGCGACCAATCAGGGAGATTGCCTTTTCCTCAAGGTTCTTCGCGTCACGCGGATCCAGACCATCGGTCTGGTCCTTAATCAGCTGGCGCGCCTCGTCCGGGCTGTAGTACTTGCCGAAGAACTGGTTGATCAGCCCCAGCCCCATCGGGAATTGGTATGCGGTGCCCTTGTACATAGCGAACACGCGGTGCTGGTAGTCGGTGAAGTCCGTGAACTGGTTGACGTAGTCCCACACCCTCTTATTAGAGGTATGGAACAGGTGCGCACCGTACTTGTGCACCTCGATGCCAGTCTCCGGCTCTGCCTCCGAGTAGGCGTTGCCGCCGATGTGGTTGCGGCGTTCGACAACGAGCACGCGCTTACCCAGCTCAGTGGCGGTCCGCTCAGCAACGGTCAAACCGAAGAAACCCGAACCGACCACGATGAGGTCGTAGGTGTTGTCCTTGATGTCCTGTAGGGACTTCGGAGCAAATTCATTGGCAGTGGTGTTCTTTTCGCTACTCACGCCTTAAAACCTATTGCATTTCCATCCGGTTTGCGGGTGTACACGCGGGCTTTACGACGTCCACGTGAGCCCAGCCCAACGTTCGTTTGGTCACATTATTTGATAATTTTCCCAAAATTAACGAAGAAACACAGATGTCTCACTAGATTTTTTTAGTCACACTGGTAACATCCTCCTCAGAATTTTCTGTTGCTTTGCAACTTTCCTTCCTTTCGACCCCGGGTAGACCTCGGGTCGATAACCCTGTACCCCATTTTTTTGGAGCTTTTACCGTGCCAACTCGCCGTCGCATCAATGCCCCGTCGATGGGCCGTCGCACCTTCCTCTATGGACTGGCAGCTACTACTGCCGCAGCTCCGCTAGCAACATGGGGTATTCGCCAGGCCCCTACTCTGGTTGAAAGCCCAGGCGTAGGCCCCATCGCGGCCAAGATCTCAACATCGCCGCTGGTTGACGCTGTCACGATGATGATTGACGACGCAGCCGTCGGCACCCATGCCATTACCGATGCCCTGCACCCGCTTCGCGGATTCGTAAAGGACATCACCCGCGACGAACCGTTCTCCCAGTTCGCACTCACCTGGCCGGGCGATGACAATCTGCAGCTCTACGTTCGCGCCGAGCGCGAAGACGGCAGCTTTGGCCCGTGGTTCCACGCTGATTCACACGGTCCGATGAATAACTCCGGGCAGTCCGGCACCGAGCTGCTGTTCGTTGAGCCCACCCGTCGCGTGCAGGTGTCGACTGTCGGCCTGAACCTCCTCGAAGGCCTGGATCCCCGCAACATCATTGGTATCGACAACCTTGACCCCGCCACTATCGGCGGTTCCCTGCAGGACCTCGTCAGCGCTACGGCCGCATTGTCCCTCAACGCTGTCCAGGCAGTTTTCATCGACGGCGTAGAGCAGGTCGGCGAGGTTATTCAGCCAGTTGCGTACGAGTCGTCGATTGCCGGCGCGCCAAATGTAATCAGCCGTGCAGCGTGGGGCGCAGATGAGTCCATCCGCAGCGGTTCGAGCTCCTACAGCACTTTCAAGGGCGCGTGCATCCACCACACCGCGGGTTCCAATAACTACTCAGAGTCCCAGGGACCAGCCATTGTCCGTGGCATTTATGCCTACCACGCAAATACGCTGGGCTGGGGCGATATTGGCTACAACGCGCTGGTCGATAAGTACGGCAACATCTACGAGGGCCGCTACGGTGGCCTGGACAAGAACATCGAGGGCGCACACGCAGGTGGCTTCAACAACGGCACCTTCGGTATCTCGGTGATGGGCAATCACGACCAGCTGGAGATTCCGGATGCGGCCGTCACCGCACTCGGCGAGATGGTCGGCTGGCGCATGAAGGTCGGTGGCGTCGATCCGATGTCCACCGCCGCGCTGACCAGCGCCGGCTACTCGAAGGCACGCTACAGCTCCGGCCAGACCGTGAATCTCCCGGCCATCTTCGGTCACCGCGACACCGGCTACACCTCCTGCCCGGGCACCTTCGGCTACCAGCAGATGGATGCCATCCGCGCTGCAGCCAAAGCCAAGTTTGATGGTGCCGGTGGAGCGGATATCGCCGGCCGCTCGACGGATCCGAACAACCAGGACGGAGAGGCCGCCAGCATTCCGCCGATTCCGGGCACCGGCGAGTCGGGCGACAACGGCGGTTCCCTCGGAAACGTGGAAACGCCCACGCCAGGCGAGGTTGTTGGTGAGTTTCTAACTGAATCCCTGCCAACCAACCCTGCCGAAGCTACGCAGGCCTGGTTCGCACCTCAGAACTAAGCCCCCGCTTATCTAATCCAGGCATAACCACATCACATTTGTGGTGTAACACCAGATTTTCGTAATCACCCAGGAGTTATTACCGTGTTTAGTCGCCGCCGCATCAATCGCCGCGCAGGTGCCAAGCAATCCTTGGTACTCGCTGCCGTGGCGACCCTTGCCCTGACACCCGTTGCCGTTGTCGGCGCAGGTGCCGCTTATGACCTCATTGAGGAAAACGGCGCCGGCCCCATCGACCCCGTTGTCCAGAGCAAGTCGCTTGCAGACAGCGTCTCCGTTCTCGTCGAAGATGCAGCAATCGCAACGCAGTCGCTTGCCGACGAAGCTCATCCCAACCGCGGTGTCGTCAAGGAAATTACCTCCGATACTGAGTTTTCCCAGTTTGCGCTGACGTGGGCCGGTGACCCTGATATCGCCAGCTTCGTCCGCGCCGAGCGAGCAGACGGCTCCTGGTCCGACTGGTTCAGCGTTGACCCGGACTACCCCGCTGAAGGCAATGGCAACGGCCTGAACGGAACGGAGCTCATCTACATCGAGCCAACCAAGCGCGTTCAGGTTTCCACCCACGGACTCAACATCTTCGGCCCGGGTTCCGGCGTGGATCTGAAGGACATCAAGGGCGCTGAGAAGCTGGATTTGTCCAAGCTCAACCTCGACGAGATTAATGCCGAGGGCGCCAAGAAGGCCGTGGAGGATGCAAAGGATTCCGCTACGGATGCGGCCAAGGATGTCGCCGAGGCCGCTTCCGACTACCAGCAGACTCCGGATGCAGCTCCTGGGGACGCACTCGATGACCCGACTGCTCCGAACGCTAACGACGCTGCAAATCTGGACTCGCCGAATCTCCCGGTGAAGTGGACGGACATCGAACCGGTCGCCGATGAACTGCCGATCGACCAGGTCGACGCAGTGCTAATCGACGGCCAGGCTGCTGCATCCGGCATCGACCCAATTGTGGATGCCAAGAATGTCACGGGCATGCCGAAGGTCATTACCCGTGCCGGCTGGGGCGCCAACGAGAATAACCGCTGTAAGGGCGCGGACTACGACAGCAAGCTTGTCGGTGCCACCGTGCACCACACCGCTGGTTCAAACAACTACACCGAGAGCCAGTCCGCTGGTATCGTCCGCGGCATTTACCAGTACCACGCACAGACTCTGGGCTGGTGCGACATCGGATACAACGCCCTTGTCGACAAGTACGGCAACATCTACGAGGGCCGCTACGGTGGGCTGGATAAGAATGTCCAGGGCGCACACGCAGGTGGCTTCAACACCGGTACTTTCGGCATCTCCATGATGGGTAATTACTCTTCGGTTGCTCCCAGTGAGGCTGCACTGAACTCGGTGGGCAATATGATTGGTTGGCGCCTGAAGGTCGCCGGCATTAAGCCGACCGGCCAGATTCAGATGACTTCGGGTGGCACCAGCTACGCCAAGTATGGATACGGTCAGCAGGTCACTCTGCCGACAATCTTCGCGCACCGCGACGTTGGTAACACCACCTGCCCGGGTGATGCTGGCTACGCCCAGATGAGCAAGATCCGCTCGATTGCCGAGAAGAAGTACAACACACTCACCAGCGGAAAGATTGACAATGAGGGCCCTGACGGCTTGATTGACCTCCTCGTTCCGCAGGATGAAAAGGACGATAAGACCGCCGAGGACACAGACTCGCAGTCGAGCGAATCGACCGAGTCGAGCACGTCGACCTCTACTACCTCGACCACTTCGACCACCTCGGCATCGACGGGTACGTCCACGACCTCGTCCTCCGAGAAGTCCTCGAGCGCATCGAGCGCATCGAGCACCACTTCGTCGACAACGTCGAGCTCCGACTCGACCACCTCGGGCACTTCGGATACCTCGGAGCCAACCGACGCCACGAACACCAGTGACACTGCTACGGCTGACTCCTCCGCACCGTCGGCAAGCGAGCAGAGCAACTCCTCCTCGCCGAGCGCATCCGACGAGCAGCAGAAGGCACAAGCTCTGGAGACAGTCTCGGGCGCACGTTCGATGCTGGCCTCGGCGCTGGGCATGCTCGGCGCACCGGGGCTCGGACAGACCGCCGATGCGATTCTGGGTGCCGTTGGACGCTCCATCGAAAACGGCCCATCGATTGCTGACCTGCCGGTCCTGATTGACCAGATCATCACTATCAATGAGCAGAACGACCTGGCTGCCGAATGGCGCCAAGTCTCCGAGGAAATGGGCTCCGTTCTCGGTTACGCAATGTCCGGTATCCAGAGCGGTTCTACCGTGGCGAACAATGCTGGCCAGGCCGATGCCCTGCGCTACGTGAAGTTCTCCAACGGCGTAATCACCGACTCCGACACCACCGGCGCGCACGCTATCTGGGGCAAGATTGCTGATGAGTGGGCCCGCCAGGGCTTCGAGGTCGGCAAGCTGGGTGCCCCGACGAAGACCCAGGTGGTCGATGGAAACATCGAGCGCGCTGAGTTCCAGAACGGTTCAATCACCTTCGACCGCACCACCGGCGAAGTCAAGACCGAGCTGAAGTAAGCGCCCTCGAGCGCTGGAGGAGCTAGCTGGCGCGGGAAAACCTCGAGGCTAGCTAGAACCAGCGCTCCAGCACACGAGCAACACCGTCATCATCATTGGTGGCGGTGATTTCGTCTGCAATCTCCTTGACGTTGTCAGCCGCATTGCCCATGGCCACACCCGTGCCCGCCCACGACAGCATCTCGATATCGTTCGGCATGTCACCGAAGCAGACCACATCTTTCGCGGTCGCTCCGACCAGTTCAGACACGTATTCCAACCCGGCGCGCTTAGTCACGCCCGGCGCGGACACTTCCAACAGTCCGTCGGGCATGGAGTAGGTCACGTGCGCCAAGCTCGCGTCAATTGCGGGAGCGACCAGCTCATATAGCTGGGCACTGTTCACATCTGAGTTTCGCAGCAAGAGTTTCGTCGCAGGTTCCGACAACACAGCCTCTTCAGCAAGCTCACCGTGCTCATCCGATTCCCACGCATGGTCATAGGACGGCGCCACCACAAAAAGCTCATCGATGGCATCATTCGCCGACGTCCCAGCGCGCTCTGCCGCAATGCCGATTCCACCGATGGATCGCGCCGCTTCGCGCGCATGCTTGACGACGTATCGCAGCGTCTCCGGCTTCAGTGTGTTGGCGGCAACCACTTCATCACGGCCGGAGTCGTAAATCACGGCGCCATTGGCACACACGCACAACGGCTGAACCGGCAGCTGCTCGAGCACTGGTTGCAACCACCGAGCCGGCCTTCCCGTGGCCAACACCAACGGGGTTCCGCGGCGTAGCATTCGCGTGACGGCCTGTCGCAGGCGGGGAGTTACCCGCTCCCGCGAGTCGATGAACGTCCCGTCAATATCCGAAGCTACGAGTAGTGGATGTAGTCTCTCGGTCACTTCGAACTACTTGCCGTCCTCACTGTTGCCATCTTCACCGTCATCGCAGAACCGGTCGTGCAACAACTGCAGCGTTGCGGCTACTCCCCCATGCTCGACCGTGTCGATTACCCAATCCGCGTTCTTCAGCAGGGACCAGTCCGCATCGGCCGTAACTACCGGCATGCCGACACGCTGTGTGGCTTCCTCAAAGTTCGAGCGACCGGCAAAAAGAATCGCGGTTTCTTCCTTGCGAGCCTGCTTGCGCAGCGTGCTAACCACCGCATTTGTGACGTCCAGTTTGCTGGCGCCCTCCGGGAGTTCCACGACCTGCAGGTCAACCGACTCCAAAGCCGATAGATTCGGCTTATCTCCCGGTTCGTGCAGAACAACGATTGTGGCTCCGGCATCGCCGAGCTGCTGCAAGGCCTTCATGTTTTCTTCGCTGGTATTGCCCGCGTCGTCGGCAAGCGATGCGGGGTAATCGAAGATGAACGTCTCCGGCTGAGCGGTGATGAGCCTGTTCAAGCGCTGTGGAAGCTTGTCGCGGATCATCATCGACTGGCCGATAAGACGGTAAACGGTCTGCTGCGTCTGTTCGACACCGGAGGCGGAGGCCTTCTCTAGTTGCACGTACGCTTCGCGGAAGGTCACGCGCATCGAATCCGTGGCCGTACGCACGGACTCCTTGCTCTCCTTAGCACCGGCGACAACATCATCAGCCATCTGTTCCACAGACTGACGGAACTGCGCCAACAAGGCGGTCGTCTGTTCCCTTCGGCGAGCAGACTCCGCGCTCATCGTTTGCGAGGCATCGAGGAACTGCTGCCTGGTCTGATCGCCGAACTCACGCGCACTATCGCCGAATTCACGTGCCGACTCGGCTAGCTTTTCCTTGAATGCGGCCAGATCACCGCGCAAATGACGGATACGCTGACGCTCTTCTTCGACTTTCAGGTCCTCTGCCTGGGCCTCTTCGAAAGTCGGTGCGCCGCCGCCAAGGCGAGCCGGTACCCAGTAGGCGCCCTTCGGCAGGGGACCTTCTTCAACTGCATACTCGTCCCAGAGCTGACGGACACCCTGATCCATGATTTCGTGTAGCTTTTCGGTGGCTTCTGCCGGATCGCCCTCCGGGGTCCACGGCGGCAAAACCGTAATATGAATCGGAGTATTGCTGCGGCCGAGATGCTTGGGGTGCCCCTTCGTCCACACGCGCTGGGATCCCACAATCAGCACTGGGATGATGGGCTTACCGGTGCGCTGCGCCATACGCACCGCACCGGACTTCAGATTCTTGACTTCAAAGCTGCGAGAGATAGTCGACTCCGGGAAGATGCCTACCAACTCGTCGTTTTCCAGCTTCTTGCAGGCCTCTTCAAAAGACTTGGAGCCGTCGGTGCGATCGACCGGAATGTGTTTACAAGCACGCATGATTGGTCCTGCGATCGAATGGTCGAAGACTTCCTTCTTCGCCATAAAACGGACAAAACGGCGGTGCTTGCGGAATGGAAGACCGACATAGGTGAAGTCCATGTATCCGGTGTGGTTAGTAACGAGAACGGCGCCAGAGTCTTTCGGCACGTTTTCCCAGCCCTTAACGGTGAACTTCAAACCTTGGGCAAAGAAGACGGTGCGCGCCAATCCGATAATCGTTAAGTACACAGGATCCTTGAACATGGCCTTTACTCTACAATCTTTCGCACCCCTTAGCGGGGCGATATGTACTGGTATCTGAGACCCATGAATAAATGTCGTTACAGGCCCAGATCTATGTGTAAAAACCAGGTACATCCCCCTTGCGCGTACTGCGCACCTGTCATACAGTCCCGGTACACCCCATAATCGCTTTTACCACCCCCGTTATGGGGTGAGCTCCGCTGGTGGGCATTCATTCCAAAAGTAGTAAACCTCTATTAACATACCTATCTACCTGCGGAAAACCAGACAACATTTTGGGGCGGGTGTTCTTGGCTTTTTGACCCATTGTTTATATCTACGTAACCGTAAGTTACCGCTTACAAGTAAGCCGATTTTTGGTACCCTGAGCCGTGAGCCGAGAAATTCTCTTCGACGAAAAATCAACGCCCCCACCGGGAAGGATTGGAAAATGTCGTCCTCTTCATCTCTCGCCCCATCTGCAGTTCTAAATAAGGAACAGCATGAAAAGACCTGGGAGAAATTCGGTACCGAGCAATACGACGTCGTCATTATCGGCGGCGGTTCTGTAGGCGCTGGCGCTGCACTCGATGCCGCAACCCGTGGTTTGAAGACTGCGGTCATTGAAACTCGTGACTTCGCAGGCGGTACCTCCAGCCGCTCCTCCAAGATGTTCCACGGCGGTCTGCGCTACCTGCAGATGTTGGACTTCCGCCTGGTAGCTGAATCCCTGCGCGAGCGCGAACTGTCCATGTCGCACCTGGCACCGCACCTGGTTAAGCCACTGCGCTTCGTCTTCCCGCTGACCCACCGCGTGTGGGAGCGCCCGTTCATGGCATCGGGCTTCTTCCTTTACGACGTCATGGGTGGCGCCAAGCAGGTTCCAATGCAGAAGCACTACTCCCGCAAGGGAACCCTGAAGCAGGCTCCGGGCCTGAAGGAAGATGCCGTGGTCGGCGGCGTTCGCTACTACGACACTCTGGTTGACGATGCCCGTCACACCATGACTGTCCTGCGCACCGCTGCTCACTTCGGCGCTGATGTCCGCACCTCCACTCAGGTTGTCGACTTCGTGAAGGAAGGCGAGCGCATCGTCGGCGCGAAGCTCCTTGACACCGACACCGGCGCCACCACCACCATCCGCGGCAGCGTTTTCGTCAATGCCACCGGTATTTGGTCCGATGAGATTGAGAAGCTGGCTGGCGTCACGGGCAAGTTCCGCGTCCACACCTCCAAGGGTGTCCACATTGTTATTCCGAAGTCCGCTCTTGAGGGCTCGGTGGCAATGACCTTCGTGACCGAGAAGTCCGTCCTGTTCGTGATCCCGTGGGGTGAATACTGGATTATCGGTACCACCGACACCGATTGGACCATGAACCTGGCCAACCCGGCAGCTACCCGCGCTGACATCGACTACATCCTCGACCACGTCAACGCCAAGGTTCGCCGTCCAATTACTTACGACGACATCGTCGGCGTCTACTCGGGTCTGCGTCCACTGGTGGAAGGCGACTCCGACTCCACCACCAACCTCTCCCGCAACCACGCTGTTGCCCACGTTGCCCCGGGCATGGTTTCCGTCGCAGGCGGTAAGTACACCACCTACCGCGTCATCGGCGCTGACACCATCGACGCTGCAGTCCAGGACGTCCCCCGCAAGGTACCGGAGTCCGTCACTGCAGATGTCCCGCTGCTCGGCGCTGACGGCTACCACGCACTGAACAACCAGAAGCCAGCACTGGCCAAGCAGTTCGGTATCACCGAGAAGCAGGTCGAGCACCTGCTCAACCGTTACGGCTCCCTCATCTACGAGGTTCTAGCCCCGACGGCCGAGGACAAGTCCCTGCTCGAGCCACTGGAGGCTGCTGAGCAGTACATGCGCGCTGAGGTTCTCTACGCAGTGACTCACGAAGGCGCAATGCACCTCGACGACATCCTGGAGCGCCGCCTGCGTGTCTCCATGGAGTACGCACACCGCGGTGTCGACAGCGCCCGGGCCACCGCTGAACTGGTTGCCCCAGCTCTGGGTTGGGACAAGGACACGATGGAGAAGGAGATCAAGGTCTTCATCGAGCGTGTCGAAGCAACTCTGGCAGCTGAACGTGAGCTGACTGACAAGGCCGCTAACGAGATTGCTGCTCATGCAGTGGAGACTCGCGCGGACGTCGATGTCAGCCTCGACCGCTAGTTTGCCCCTCCCCTCCCCCGGTGGCCGTACTAGTTAGTTCTTAGATGGCCACCAACGCTGTAGCCACAACGAAATAGCTTTCCCTCTTGGGAAAACGGCTTTGCACTTCAAGGGGCTAATGGGCTCGAAATAAAAGTGCCGGCGAAAAGAATCAGTTCTCGCCGGCATTTCTTATACCTAAAAGTTTACGTTGCACGATTCCTCGTGGCCTTTCCCGGTCACGACGCACAGAGAGTTTCACATCTCATGGAGACAATCACAGGATCCCAGGCATTCCTCTGGGAGTTTTTCGGAACCGCCATTCTAATTCTGCTCGGTAACGGAGTCTGTGCCTCTATCAACCTCCGGACTACTCGCGCAGCAAACGCTGGCTGGATGGGCATCGCCTTCGGTTGGGGTATGGCAGTTTTCGCTGGCGCATCGATTGCCGACGTATCCGGTGGCCACTTGAACCCAGCGGTAACCGTTGCCCTAGCAATCAAGGGCAGCCTGGCCTGGAGCCTGGTCCCTTACTATGTCGCAGGTCAGCTGTTGGGCGCATTCGTAGGTGCAATCCTGGCATGGGCCGCTTTTAAGCAGCTGTTCGACGCCAATGGTGTCGACGAAAACGGCAACCCAACCAATGCGAATGCCGAAACTGGCGGCAACTTCTTCACCGCGCCGGTTCACCCAAATAACTTTTGGAATGCCGTCACCGAGTTCATCGCGACCTTCGTTCTGCTCGCATTCATCCTGTTCGGCCCAGCCGGCGGCGAACTTGGCCCGCTGACCTACTTCGGTGTCTCGTTCATCATTGTGTCGATTGGTCTTTCCCTTGGTTCCCCGACCGGATACGCCATCAACCCTGTTCGTGACCTCGGCCCGCGTTTGGCCTACGCTTTCGTGCTCCCGATTAAGGGCAAGGGCGATGCGAACTGGGCCTATGCATGGGTTCCGATTGTCGCACCGATGCTGGCAGCCGTGGCTGCAGGCGCTCTTGCCTTTGCCATCGGATAACGGGAATATGAGAGATATCGCACAATAAAATATCGCAAGCCTGAACACTCACATTTACACACAATTTCGCTAGGAGTATCCCCCATGACGCACAGCAAATACGTCCTCGCCATTGACCAGGGAACTACTTCCACCCGCTGCATCATCTTCAACCATGACGCAGAAATCGTCACTGTTGCACAGATGGAACACAAGCAGATTTTCCCGGAAGAGGGCTGGGTCGAGCACGACGCTCAGGAGATTTGGACCAACACTCGTCGAGTAGTCAGCGAAGCTCTCGCCGATGTCGACATTGCTTCCCAGGATATTGATGCCATCGGTATCACCAACCAGCGTGAAACCACTGTCGTCTGGGACAAGAACACTGGTGAACCGGTCTACAATGCCATCGTCTGGCAGGACACCCGCACGAATGAGATCTGCAAGGAACTCATGGGGGATGAAGGCGCTGACCGCTGGCGTGAGACCACGGGCCTACGTATCAACTCCTACCCAGCTGGCCCGAAGGTGCGCTGGATTCTCGACAACGTCGAGGGAGCTCGCGAAAAGGCTGAGGCTGGCGATCTACTCTTCGGCACCATCGATACTTGGCTGCTGTGGAATCTCACCGGTGGTGCAGAGGGCGACAACGGCGAAGACGCAGTTCACGCAACCGACGTCACCAACGCCTCCCGTACTCTCCTGATGGACCTCAAGACCCTCGAGTGGGATGAGGACATTTGCCGTGAAATTGGCATTCCGATGTCGATGCTGCCTGACATCCGACCGTCGGTAGGCGACTTCGGCCGTATCCGCGCCCGCGGTTCTCTTGCGGAGCGACCGATTACTGGCATCCTCGGCGACCAGCAGGCCGCCATGTTCGGCCAGGGCTGCTTCGGCGAGGGCGACACCAAGAACACCTACGGCACTGGGCTGTTCATGCTAATGAATACTGGTGAGAAGCCGAAGTGGTCTGACCACGGACTCATCTCCACCGTCTGCTACCAGGTCGAGGGAGAGAAGCCGGTCTACGCGCTCGAGGGCTCCGTCTCCATGGGCGGTGCACTTGTTCAGTGGTTGCGCGACGAGCTGCAGATGATTCCGAATGCGGCATCCATTGAGAACAAGGCAAAGAGCGTCAAGGATAACGGCGGCGTGTACATCGTGCCGGCCTTCTCCGGTCTTTTTGCTCCTCGTTGGCAGCCGGACGCTCGTGGCGTCATCGTCGGTCTGACCCGTTTCGTCAACCGAAACCACATTGCCCGTGCTGTGCTGGAGGCTGCTGCGTACCAGACCCGCGAGGTCCTCGACGCCATGGTCGCAGAATCCGACACGGACATCACAACGCTGAGCGTTGATGGTGGCATGACCATGAACGAGTTCCTCATGCAGTTCCAGTCCGACATCCTGAATGTCGCTGTCACACGCCCGAACAACATTGAAACCACGGCCCTTGGTGCGGCATACGCTGCGGGCCTTGGCATTGGCTTCTGGTCGAACCTGGATGAGGTCAAGGCTCACATCACGATTGACAAGAAGTGGCGTCCGAAGATGGAGGCCGAAGAGCGCGATCGCCTGTTCCACCAGTGGAACCGTGCCGTTGAACGCACCTACGGTTGGGTCGAGGATACGGATGCTGAGGAGGCACCGAAGCCTGAATAAGTCCTCGTAAGAGCCGAAAAATAGCCCGGAAAACCTATTCGGTTTTCCGGGCTATTTTTATTATAAATTCAGGGCTTGTTTGTTATAATAAAATTATTATAACTATCATCCACTCCTCGATTGAAAACAGAAACGAGCAATCATGCGTCGCGCATCAATTTTCACTGCGAGTGTGACCACCGCCCTGACTTTGGCCCTGGCCACCCCGGCAGCATCAGCAGCCCCAACGGACTTCATCAAGAACCCGCTGGAACCAACTCCCGACCCGCAGTCCACTGCAATGGTCGAGCTGCCCACCACCCCGGCACCAACCACTACGGTTGACGGACGCCACGTTACGGTCACCGACGGCTACATGACCTCACAGGATGGCAAGGGCACCCAGATCTACTGGAAGTCCAACACCATCCCGAATGCCAAAGCCACTGTCGTCGTAGTGCATGGCGCTGCAGAACACCTGGGTCGCTACGAGTGGGTAACCGGCAAGCTGCTGAACGCCGGCTACAACGTGTACCGCATTGACCACCGTGGGCACGGCCACTCGGGCCAGGTCGAAGGAACCCCAGTTGCCCGTGGCCATATTGATGATTTCCACTCGCTTGTCGATGACCTGCACATGCTCGTCGAAAAGGCCAAGGCGGAGAACCCGAGCACGAAGACCTTCCTGCTCGGCCACTCCATGGGCGGCCTTGCCGTGGACTTCCACGGCATCAAGTACCCGGGCAGTGTCGATGGCATTGTCGCCAACGGTGGTGGCGCTCTTTTCAACCCCTACGGTGGCACAGACGAGGGCGAGACCATCACCCCAGAGGCCATGACCGATGTCCAGCGCGAGGCGCAGCCGACGATTTACCAGCGCCTGCCATTCCAGGACATGACCACATTCAACACTCGCATGCTCAAGGAAGTGCCGAACCGCACCGAGATGCGCGTGCCATCACTACCCGGCAGCGACTTGATTCAGCTTGGCAACCCGCTGGGTTCGAAGACCTCTTCTTCGCAGGCAGTGCGTGATGAGTACGAAACTGATCCGTACAACAACTCCAAGCTCTCGCTCGGCATGGCTCAGCAGATGGCTTTTGCCGCCACCTACAACGGCACCAACTCCGTCGACTTTGTTGAGCCGACCCTGGTCATGATGGGTGGCCAGGATGAGATTGTGCCGCCGTTCTTCTCGCGCGACTGGTACAACGGCATCTCATCCACCGACAAGCAGCTGATCGAGTTCGAAGGCCAGTTCCACGAGACCTTCAACGAGCCGGCACAGCACGAGGCCATTGCGACGGCTATTGCCTGGCTTGATGCGCGTATCTAATTGAATGCTAAAAAAGAACCGAGCCACTCCCTAGCAGTTACGAGTTCTTCATAGAGCTAACCCGGTGGAATGAGGGGCGATTGTCTTCTGACAATTGCCCCTCATTTTCCTTGCCCTACCCTCTCCGCGCCGTATAAAGCATGCAGTACTTGGCAATACAAACTACTGTGCGTATAGTTGGTATTACAAGGTACTAGGTATGAAAAGTATTCTGCCTGGCAGATTCCTCCATGCCGCCGGAAAGAAAGCACCACGCAATGCCCAAACGTCCACAGACACAACTGAAGAAAGGGGTACTTGAGCTCGCCATTCTCAAGCTGATTTCTCGCGAAGAGCTCTATGGCGCGGCACTCGTCGCAAAGCTCAACGCCTACCCCCACCTCAGCGCGCCCGCGGGAACCGTCTACCCCCTACTCTCGCGTCTGACCACCAACGGCTTGATCAGCAATCGCTGGGAGGAATCCCCCAAGGGACCGCCTCGCAAGTACTACTCACTGACAGCCAAAGGAAAGCAAACACTCACGCAACTACACCAGGACTTCATCGATCTATCCGCCGACATGACCGCACTATTTTCCGAGGAGCCCCAATGAACACCTACCTCACTGCCATTGACCACAAACTGCGCGAAATCGGCATATCGCACGCACAACGCAAGGCGATCATCGCCGAGCAGGAGAGTCTTCTGCAAGAGCTTAACGACGTCCACGCGGACCTGGCCGAAGAGCTGGGCACGGCAACCGACTACGCAAATCGCGTAGGCGAACAAGTTGGTGAACCAAGCACCTTGCGCAGGTACCTCTCCAACCCGCTTCGAGTATTTACCAAAAGCGGTCGCGTTTCCCTGTGGAACATGGATGACCCGCGGATCCTCCAGCCTCACCTGTTGGGTTTTGGCTGGTCCATCAACTGGGCCGCAGTAGCGACCAAACTGGGGATTGTCCGACCGGACGATATTGACGGTGAGGTTATCTCTGAAATTCCAGCTCGCGCACTGCAGGCGACCGCTCTTCTCCCCGCGGCCGTGACGGTTGCGCACGGCGTCGCACTGGCTATGTCCTGGAAGCAGTTGCCTGCAGAAGTCCACACAAAATGGAAGCTAAACGGCAAGGCAGTTCAGAAAACAGCACCGAAGGAAACTTTGCTTCTTCCCTTCGTGGTTTCTACGGTCGGAGCTGGATTCTCAGCTGCTTCGCTGCTCAAGGCGGATGACCGCGAAGATACTCTGCGTGTTGCGTCCCTAGGCGCACTCGCAAGCACAATTGCACCATCTCAGCTGATCGGAGTCCTCTCGGAAGAAAACTCCAAGACCAATCCAGCATTTGTGCGAGCTGGCGTTGCCGTGGCATCGGTCGCGGCTTCGGCCGCATGCCTTGCCCTTCCTCTCTTCGCTGGGCTGAAGGCTACGTGGAAGAAAGCTGGGGTGGCTTAAATCACGGTGCAGGAGACATCAGCAGGTGAAAGACTCATCAGAAAGATTGTTGTAATCCGAATGTTGTAAACAACCTCTACCACCTCGAGTGAGGCTATCCCCCTGGTTCAGTTGTGTTTTCGGTTGTGTTTCTACTCTCAACCTTCCTGGTGTTTTTACCTTCTCAATCCCCCAATTAATTTTTTAGCGCAGCTAAACAAGTCACGCCTGAAAAAAGCCACTTCACGACACAGGCGTCACCTCATGCCAGCTGTGGAGGTGGCATGAGGTGACATAGGTGTCGTGAAGTCGCGGATGAACTGGGGCGGGGCCGCACCTGCTTAACCGGCTCGCTTAACCGGCTCGAGAACTTCCTTGCCCATCATGAACGGGCGCAGCGCCTCCGGAATCACCACGGAACCATCGGCCTGCTGGTGGTTCTCCAGAATGGCGACCAGCCAACGCGTCGTGGCCAGCGTACCATTTAGGGTGGCGCAGTACTGCGACTTGCCGTCGGCATCGCGGTAGCGGGTCTTCAAACGACGAGCCTGGAAAGTCGTGCAGTTCGAAGTCGAGGTCAGCTCGCGGTAAGTGTTCTGCGTCGGAACCCACGCCTCGGTATCGAACTTGCGGGAAGCGGATGCACCCAGGTCACCACCAGCAACATCGATGATGCGGTACGGAACATCGACCGCGGCCAGCATTTCGCGCTCCATGTTCAGCAGCTTCTGGTGCTCTGCCTCCGCCTGCTCCGGCGGACAGTAGGAGAACATCTCCAGCTTGTCGAACTGGTGCACGCGCAGGATTCCGCGGGTGTCCTTGCCGTAAGAGCCCGCTTCACGACGGAAACAAGAAGACCAACCAGCGTAGCGACGTGGCCCCTCCGACAGGTCAATAATCTCGTTGGAGTGGTAGCCGGCCAGCGCGACTTCCGAGGTACCGACCAGGTAGAGGTCATCTTCCTGCAGGTAGTAAATCTCATCGGAGTGCGCACCGAGGAAGCCGGTACCCGACATGGTCTCCGGACGAACCAGCACCGGCGGCACCATCAGCTGGAAACCGTTCTGAGTTGCCTTCTGAGCAGCCAGGTTCATCATGGCCAGCTGCAGCATGGCACCGTAGCCGGTCAGGAAGTAGAAGCGGGAACCGGAGACCTTGACGCCACGCTCCATATCAATAAGCCCCAGCGACTCACCGAGGTCCAGGTGGTCCTTGGGCTCAAAATCGAACTGTGGAATCTCGCCAATTTCCTCCAGCACGACAAAGTCATCTTCGCCACCGGCGGGCGCACCCGTAACGATGTTGCCAATCAGGTACTGCAGACGCTCGACCTCAGCCTCGGCTTCCTTCTGCTCCGCTTCGGCTGCCTTCACGGCGTCGGAAAGCTCCTTGGCCTTCTCCAGCATGGCCGGGCGCTCTTCCTTCGACGCCTGACCAATCTTCTTACCGAAGCCCTTCTGCTCTGAACGCAGCGCGTCGGTGGAGGCAATAACCTCACGGCGCTTAGCGTCAGCTTCCAGCAGCTGATCGACCAATGCCGGGTCCTCACCACGGGTGCGCTGGGACTCGCGGGCTACTTCAGGGTTTTCGCGGAGAAATTTGAGATCAATCACGTCACCTAGAGTACCTGGTTTACGTCGATAAGCAGGTACGCGCGGGTTAGAGTGCCGCTTCCGCTCCTGAGGCGACCAGCAGCGCGCCGAGGACGAGGAAGATCACGCCGGCGACAGTGTCAATCCACGGTCCTGCCAGCACCATTCGCTTGACGACGGCATCCGTCGACACCACGATCGCGATAAATAGGAAGAAAGTGATTTGGGAGGCGATTAGCACCAGCGTACAAAGCACGAGCGTCCCCACAGATGCGCCCGCGGGAATGAACTGTGAAAGCACTGCCGTGAGGAAGAGAACAATCTTCGGGTTCGACATGTTGGTGAAAAAGCCCTGGCGGAACGTCGCCTTCGGTGACCGGAGCGCCTCACTTCCCAAGGCTGGTGCGGCACCGGCGCGCAGTTCGCGGAGGGTATTGATGCCTGCCTTGGCCATACTGATACCCATGTAAATGAGATAACAGCCACCAACGAGCTGGATTACGCCCATCAGCAAAGGATTGGCGGTGATGACAGCTGCGAACCCAAACACTGTGAGGGTCATCCAGATCGTGGCACCAGTACTGATACCCGCAACCGCTGCGATGGCATGCTTTCGGGATTTGGTGGCAAGGCGCAGGATTAAGAAGACGTCAGGCCCTGGTGAGGCCATACCAATAATGTGGACGCCCAGCAGGCTGAGTAGTGCAGTCCAGGTCAAGACTCGGGTCCTCGGGTAGCGAACAAATACCGGACTATTGTAGTGCTTAAAGCTCTTGAGCAAATTTGGACCGCAAACTCGGGCAGAGCGTCGATGACTGAGCTCCCTGCCACGGCATCAACGCTCATGGCAGCGTTGTCGCTTTTAGCGTTACCTTGTCCACAGGCTCATTGGCGGTGCACAATGGGGTCACTATGGCTGATGACAATATGAACCAGGATCGCGCGCACGCTGCCGCCACAGACACTGACTCCGGTGCAGGTACTGGCGCAGATGCCAGCACTGGTGCATCCTCCGCAGCCGGCAACGATGCCAACGCTTCGAATAACTCCCGTGGAAGCTGGGGAATGCGCGCTTTGTCGACGGCAATGCTGGTTGGCGCCGCGGGAATGGCATTCGCGCTGCAAGCGGGAGTCATCGAGCCACCGAGTGGGCCACTTGGGGGCAAGGGTTCGTCGGCAAGCGCGTCATCGTCGACAACGACAACCATCGTCGACAAGGAGACGACGGCGTTCACCAGCGCAACCACGGGCAACTGCCTGGACTGGAACCTGGCAGAAGATCTGAATGTTTCTGACTTCCGCGTCGTGCCCTGTGAGCAGCCGCACGCTTATGAGGTCGCCAAGAAACTGAATCTCGCCGATTACGAGGAACATCCGGGGCAATACGCCAAAACTGCCAACTACCCGACAGCGGACAATTTGGTGGCTCTGCAAAATGGCGTGTGCCGCGAGACTGTGACTGAATACCTGGGCGGCAAGTACGATCCGGACGGTCGTTTTATCACGGCGCCGATCATTCCTTCACCTAGCCAGTGGGAAAAGGGTGACCGAACCTTCCTGTGCGGTATCCAGGTCGTCGATGAAGACGGCAACACGGCGCACATGTCCGGTCCTGCGGCCGGGCAGGACCAGTCCCGCGTGTTCGAGGGCGGCCGCTGCGTGACATTGGACGAAAACGGCGCCATCCGCCAGGTGCCGTGCGTGGAAGATCACCTGATGGAGTCGACGGGAGTTGTCAATCTCCGCGACCATTTCGGTGACAACGTCCCCACTGACCAGGAGCAAAATGATGTGCTCGCGGAACAGTGTGTGACTCTCGCGCAGAATTACCTCGGCGGTGACGACCCGCTGTATAACTCGACGCTACTGCCATTTTGGACGTCATTGTCGCAGGAGTCGCTCAATGCCGGCTCGCGCAGTGTGAACTGCTGGTTGATTAAGGACAATGGTCAGGGCGGGTTCTCCACTCTCAACGGCCACGCTAACGAGTCCTTCACTATCGACGGCCAGCCGCCCGTAGCTCCGCCACCGCGCAATCCGCTGCGGGAGGAGCAGGGTGACGCTGGCGCTGGCGCTAGCACAGGTGACGTCGGTGAGGTCGGTGCCGACGGTACTGGCGCAGGAGCAGGCGCTGCGGATAGCGCAGTCGCTCCCGCCGGACAGTAGAACAATCGGCCAGTAAAACAAGAGGACATTGCGAGGCAGCACCATAAATGGTTGACGTTAGCCCGGAGCGGTTCGATGCACTTGTCGATGAGGCCATCGACCGCATCCCCACGCAGTTTCTCGACCAGCTCGATCAGGTCATCATCCAGGTCCACCCGTATAACCTCGACGAACCCACACTGCTGGGCCTCTACGAGGGCATACCTCTGACCGAGCGTTCTAACAACCACTGGGGTCCGCCTGACCAAATCAGCCTGTATCGCGACATGCTCTGCCGCATCAGCCGCACCGAAGAGGAGCTGGTGGAGCAGATTCGGGTCACTCTCCTGCATGAGATCGGGCATTATTTCGGCCTCGAAGAGGAGGATTTGGACCGACTCGGCTACGGATAAGTTTGTCCCGCCGTGCACGGTCTCGTTCCTCTCGCGATACTGTCCCCTCCCCTCTTCTTCCCTGTAGCCTTAATAACCATGAGCGACAACTCGAGCGAGAAGCCAGAAATCAGGGTCGGCGACAGGGAGCGCAACGCTGCCATGGAGCGTCTCGGCAATCATTTCGCTGATGGCTACTTGGATGTCGATGAGTTCTCCAAACGCGCCGAAAGTGCTGCTTCCGCTAAAACTCGGGCAGAACTGCAAACTCTCTTCGCGGACCTGCCCGCTGAGGTCTCCCCCGAGAGTTCACAGGGCACCCCGGCTAATCCGCAACATCAAAGTGTCGATCAAGAGCTGCAAAACCTGATGAAAAAGGGCCGCCAGCTCAACATCGTTGATTCTGCTGCAGGCGTTATCGTATGTGTCACTATCGTTCTGATGTTTTTCACCAATATCGACAACGCGTGGTTCGGCTTCGTCGCCGCTGCGGCTGTTGCCCTCATCGGGCGCGCCGCACTGAACATCAATGATGACGAAGAAAAACTCCTCAACGAAATCAACGAAGAGGAATCCAAGCGTCGCACGGAACGCCTACGCCTGGCAGCTCAGAAGCGCCGCGAGATTCAGGAAGGCCAGCAATAACGGCCAGCGGTGACAGTCGCCGCCCAGCTGCCTGTCTAAGGCAACTCGCTGTCGCCCCAGCGGCGCACATCCCACGTGCCCGGTTCAATGCCGGCACGCTTGCCGACGGTCGCTGCGTTCGGAACCAGCTCGATTCGCTCAGTATTGGCAATGCGGTGCCGCAGTGCGTATTCCGGATTCACCCCGGTCAGATACTGCCCAATCAGACGAATAGCCGCGCCGTGGCTGACAATGACGACATCCTTGTTGCCGCCCTCCTTCGACTCCTTGGATTCACCACCTGTCGCTCCTGTCTGCTCCAGCAGCTGCTGTATCGTCGGCAGGTAGCGATTCAGCACGTCAGCACCGGATTCACCGCCGGGAAGGCGGTACTCCAGTTCCCCATTGAGCCACTGGTAGAAAGCGCGCATGTACTCCATGTGCGCATCGCGATCATTGCGCCCCTCCAGGTCACCGGCCTGAACCTCGTGGAGGCCACCCTCATGGCGGATGCGAACAGAAGTCTCTCCCAGGTGGTGCAGACTTGCGACCGCGCCTGCGCCAGTCTGGCGGGCACGCAGGGCATGGGATGTGACGATGTCACCGATTCTGTGCACGTCGGGAAGCAAAAGACGTCCCAGACTGCGCGCCTGCCTCACACCGAGGTCGGTGAGCGGTGCGCCCGGCAATGCGGTATCCAGACGGCGGTTGATGTTGCCGGTGGTCTGCCCGTGGCGGATGAAAATGATGCGCTGGGAATCAACCGGCATGACAGATTCAGGGCGGTCTGGGCGGTCATCGAGGAAAGGCAGCTGTCCAACTGGATTTTCGGGCGCGGCGGGTGTCATGTTTTACCTTCGTCCTTCCTTAAGCGCGTCGACCCACTCAATTGACTGGGAAATATCCGGTGGCGGGGTCATAATGCTGCGCCGACCGCCCTCAGCGACTGGCCAAGACCCCAGATAGCGCAAATCTTCGGCGTATTCGTGCAGTGCCGCGAGAGCCGCGGCAACCTGTGCATCATCAACGTGGCCGTTGCAGTCGATGTAGAAGCGGTAGAGGCCGAAAAGCTCGCGTGTCGGCCGTGACTCGATGCGGGTGAGGTTGACCTGTCGCACTGCGAACTCATTCATGGCACGCATTAGTGTGCCGGGCTGGTTCGGCAGCGTGAAGGAGACCGAGGTGCGGTCGGCGCCGGTGCGCGGCGTCGGCACGCCGGGGCGCCCCACCAGCAGGAAACGGGTGCGGGCACCGCGCACGTCGGCGACCTCAGTAGCCAGCGCCTCCAACCCGAGCAGTTCACCCGCGCGGGCCGGGGCAGCGCAAGCGTCGCGGGTGCCCTCGGCGACCTGGTGGGCCGCCGCCGCATTGGAGCTGGCCTGGTGAACTTCCACGCCCGGAAGGTTGGCGTCCACCCACTGTTTGACCTGCGGATACGCTACGGGATGTGTCGTAAAAGTACGCACCTGTTCCACCGTCGTACCGGGACGGACCAGGATAGAGAACACCACCCCGACCTCGGTTTCGCGGAAAACCTGCAGCTCTGGCCCAGCGGCGAGGGCATCAAAAGTTGGTGTAACGGGACCGTCCACGCTGCTCTCGATAGCCACGCAGGCAAAGTCCGCTTCCCCTCGGCGCACGGCTCCAAGCGCAGCCGCGGGGCTATCCACCGGCACCGCATTGACCGCGGATTCCCCTGCCGGATCAATCTCGCCAGCACGCGCCATGTCCCACAGCGCCTGCTCGGTGAATGTGCCCGCAGGACCCAAATAAGTAACCGTCGTCATAAGCTCAGAGTAGAGGGCTTCTACACTTATTGCATGACCTCTTCTTCCGAGATGCCCGCCCGCGCCCTCACTGAAGCCGTGCGCAGTGGCGCAATCTCGGTATCGGAAATCGTTTCGGAATTCGCCACGCTTGCCGACGACGCCGCGACCAATCCCGCCCGTTTCGGCATTGCCACGTCCTTGGCCGAGCACGCTGTCCACCGCGCGCGCAGCCTCACTGCCGGATCCGAACCCGCCCGGCGCGCTAGCCACGGTCTCCCGCGTGACCTCCTGGGTCTGCCAGTGGCGATTAAGGACCTATTCACCATCGCTGGGGTCGAATGCACGATGGGCTCGACCAACTTGGCTTTCACCGCCACCGAAACCTCTGAACCCGTGGCGAAACTGCTGGCTCGTGGCGCGGTCCTCACGGCGACGACGCACACCTCCGAGGTCGGGATGACGGCCTACACCGAGCCGATTGGCTACCCGGCCCCAGAAAACCCCTACTTCGCCACGCCCAATCAGCTGTCCAATCAGCCGGATACCACGCCACGCACTCCCGGCGGTTCCTCGGGCGGCAGCGCGGTGGCTGTCGCAACTGGTGTCGTTCCCGCAGCTCTGGGCTCTGACGGCGGCGGTTCCATCCGCGTGCCTGCCGCCTGCTGCGGCCTCGTGGGGTTGAAGCCAGCGCATGATATTGCGGGTGGAAATCTCTCCACGCCCGCCTTCCTCACTCGCACAGTCGATGACGCAGCACTGCTGGCCGGGGTGTCATTTTCCACAACCCCGCATGCTTTCCGACGGCCCCAGCGCCCCCTTCGCATCGGTGTCACTGTCAGCCCTTTTCATGCTGAGGTGGACGTCGATAAGCGCTGGGCAAACGGTGCGTGGGCGGCGGCTGACCGTCTTGCCGACGCCGGGTACGACGTGGTGGAAGTGCCCAGCCCCTACGATCCTGCGGGGCCGGACGTGTTCGAGATCTTTCGACGGACCATCACGCGAATGTCCACGAAATTACCGCGCGCGGACTACTCCGAGATCGTGCAGTGGATTCGAGCCTGTGGCCAGGAGATTTCCGCAGCGGAGGCGGCGGCGACACATCAGCAGCGGATGGCTCTGCCCGGCGCGATTCGGTCGCGTTGGGAAGTCGATGCGGTGATTACACCAACGCTGGCGTTTGATCCGCCGCGTATTGGGCATTTCTCTGCGTTGGCGCCGTCGGAGGACTTTGACGAGCAAACCCGGTGGACGCCGTGGCTGTCGCTGTGGAATCTGACTGGGTGGGCAAGCGTGTCCGTGCCAATTGCTGTGCCGGGAACTAGCGGCAGTACGCCCAATGCGAAGCTCCCCGTCACCAGCGTCAATATCGGTGCGGTGCGCTGCGGCGAGGCAGAGCTACTGGAGATGGCTAGCGTGCTGGAGGCTGCTAACGCCAACTAGCGCACGTACTTCGCCGCCATTGCCGCCGCCTGCCCGGCGTATCCGCCACCAAATAGCACCGCGTGCATAAGCACGGCGTAGAGCTGATGGAGTTCGCAGCTCTCGGCGAAATCCGGCAGGGGATGTACGGTTTCATAGCCACGCAAAATCTCGTTGAAGTGCGTTGCCCCGAATAGCGCCAGCAGTGCCAGGTCTTCCTCGCGGGCTCCGCCGTGCGCTGCGGGGTCAATCAAGATCGCGCCGTCTGCATCCCACATGAGGTTTCCCCACCACAGGTCACCGTGGACACGCGCAGCGTCTGGCTCGTTGTCGAAACCTCCAGCCAAGAGCCGGTCAATGAGCTGGTCAAAGATATCTAGCTGACGGTTATTGTAGGAGCTTTCCAACTTTCCCAGTGTGGGCAGCAGACGCCCTTTCGCCCAGTATTCACCGAAGCTCTCCCGTGGAGTCAGGTCCATCTGCAGGGGCTGATCCAGTGGACCGAAGTAGCCGTGCCCCTCCCACCCATCGGGGCCGGCACCCCAGCCAGCAGCGCCCAGATTGTGGGTAATGGCCAACGATTTTCCGAACTCGTACGCTGCCTGTGGATTCGGCGCCGTCGACTCAATTCGACGCAATTTCAGCGCATGCCCGCTCACGCCCAGCACATCCACTACGCGCGCACCGCCGTCAGGTTCGCCCTCGCGCAGCCAACCCAGCCCCGCCGCCTCACAGGCGAAGAAATCCCTAGGGACACCATGCCGGCTCTTGACGTAAACATCCGAGTCGTTGACTGCACGTTCGTTGTTCTGGTTCATTGCGGACATATTTCCAGCATATTCTTCTTCGTTCCCAACCCCTTTCAGCACGTCGCATGCAGGGTAACGCCAGCGCTACCAAGACTTGTATTGCTGTCTCGGTTCTCTTAGTCCACTGTCGTTGCCTATTCTTTATTGGTATGGAAGGCAACTTCGACGACTCGCGCATTGCCCGCGACCGATACGGTAGGCCGCTTAAAGATCGCTATGGCCGCCCCATCTACCGCCGTGTGGACGAGGCGTCGCCGAAGCATGCCGGCCCCCGTGAGGCCGATTCGCGTGGCGCTTCACGACGCCCCATCCCGCCCCGTTCCGACCGCCCATCTAGGGCAGGGGCAGCCCGCCCAGCGCCTATGCCTCCGCGCAGGTCTAGGCCGCAACCGGAACGTCGGCAGGCGCCACTGAACGAAACGCGCATTGAGTCCCGTCCACCGGTGAACCGAGCCGGTAGCGGACGCGCTGGCAGCGATCCGCGGTTTCCCCCGCCCGGATATAACCCGGATGCGGATTTCCAATCTTCCTCGCACGGCTCGTCACAGGACTACTACAGTGCCCCACAAGCAGCGAGTTCTGGCCGTGGTGGACGCCGTGGCAGTCGTGGCGGCGCCGGCGTCAGGTCTGGGTTCCGCATGCCACGCTTGCGACTGCCACGCTTGCGCTTTAAATCCATCATCCTGCTTCTCGTCATCTTCCTTGTCGTCACAATGGCACTTGTCGACATCCGCCTGACCAGGGTCGATGCGTTCTCCGGTCTGGCAGATCGCCCTGCCAATACGATGTCCTCCAACTGGTTGCTTGTCGGTTCGGACTCTCGTACGGGCCTGTCAGAGGAAGATGCCGCCAAGCTGTCGACGGGCAGTGGTGATTTCGGCCAGCGCACCGACACCATCATGATTGCCCACATTCCGGTGCTCGGTAAGCCGAAGTTGGTCAGTATCCCGCGTGACTCCTTCGTGGATATCCCGGGCAATGACAAGAACAAGATCAATGCGGCATTCGCATTTGGTGGCCCCCAGTTGCTCATCGATACCGTAGAGAAAAACACTGGAATCCACATCGACCACTACGCCGAAATTGGCTTTGGCGGTTTCGCCGGTGTCGTCGATGCTGTCGGTGGTATCGAGATGTGCCCTGAAGAAGCCATCGACGATCCGCTGGCGGGCCTGAATATCCAGGCCGGTTGCCAGAAATTCGACGGCGCGGGCGCCCTGGGTTACGTGCGCACGCGTGCTACCGCCCAGGGAGACTTGGACCGCGTAGAGCGGCAGCGTGAGTTCATGAGCGCGCTGATGGGACGCCTGAAATCACCTGCGGTATGGCTCAACCCCTACCGCTGGATTCGCCTGGCCAATGCTGGCACTAAGGCCGTGTTCGTCGGCGATGGTGACCATGTCTGGCATCTGACCTGGCTGATGTTGCGCATGCTCTTCGGTTCCGATTCCCTTACCGTGCCCACCTCAGGCGCCATGGATACCGGTTATGCGGGCAATGTGCTGCTCTGGGACGAAATCGAAGCGCCAGCACTTTTTGCGGAGCTGAGATAGTCAAGAAGGTAGCTAAAACAGCTTCAGATAGCTTTCGAGACAACTAACGCGTGTGACTTAGCTTTTTGCTGAGCCACACGCGTTAGTTTTTAAACCAGCTACGCCTAGTTCCGAATGGTCACCTGACGGGACACGATGGTCTCACGGGACTTACGCTCCTCGGCGGTCAGCGGCTCTTCGCTGGCCAGCGCCTCAGCGATACGCTTATCGGCCTCTTCCACAGCAGCAATCCAGTGGTCGTGCGGCTTGGTGTTATCCAGGTCCCAGACCGGCACCAGCAGGCCATCGGTGCGGAAGACACCAGCGAACTTAGTGCCCTCTCCCAGCGAAAGGTTGTCCGCAGCGTGCACGCGTGCCAAGGCATCCAGCAGTGGCTTCTCATCTTCACGGCGCACCCAGCGGATGTGAGCGCGCTCGCCCGGATCAATCCACCACACAGCGCCAGCGACCTTCGCATCCAGGCGGTACGACGGGAGAATCGCGTCGTTAGCCACGGCCAGGTTCTGCTCGATCATCGGGGTGCGTTCAATGCCCTTGGGAATCCACCACTCGAAGTCCTGGTGGACCTCCAGGTTGTCGAGATCCACGGCGGTCAGGACGTCGGTAAGCGGTGCGGCCTCGCCGTCAGTGGCGGAGGAGAGCTGCTGGCCCGGCTCTGCGTCACGGGCCCATGCCAGCGCACGGGAGAGATCCGCAGCGCCGTCATTGGTGCGCGCCTGCGTCTGCAGCGCGACGAAAGCCTCATTGCCCTGGTCAGCGGCACGCGTCAGGGCAGCAACGCCGCCTGGCAGCACGGTGCAGAGCTTGATGTCACGCTCGGCGTCAGCGACCGTGACCGGAATGACCACAGCCGGAGCGAACTCGCGGACAGCCACGATGTCAGCCTCTTCGTCGAAGTCCTTGAACGGACGCGGATTACCCAGCAGCGCTGCACGCTCAGCAGCGCGGGCTGCCAGCTTCGCCTGACGACGGCTCATGCCCTCCGGGGCCTGATTATTCTTCTTACGAGATTTCTTTCCCACAAGGCCACAGAATACCTATTCGCTCTCCGTAGTTCGCGACTGCCTGGGCTACTTATAAAAATCGTCGACGAATTCGCTCGCCGTTCCTTCGAAAAGCTGCTTGTCGACGGCCATTGCGCCCGTCTCCCCTTGTTCATCGGTAGCTTCGCTGGGGATGAAGCCCTTGGACCAGAAACCGGGCTGGGTGCGTTCGCGACCGGATCCAACGGGAATGTTGCGATGCACTTCCTCGGGAGCCAACACGTAGCCGAGTAGCCGCGCTGTGAGGGCAGTCGTCACACAAGCTAAAACGGTGATGATTCCGGCCTGGAAGTATGTCCGGGATACGTCGGCAGCGATAAACCACCCCACTGCAAGTGGCCACAAAACGCAGGCCAGGTACCAGATAAAGCGACCTGGCCCCATTACGGCAGTGACTCCTGTTTCAGCCAACGCGACCACGGGCCCCGTGATGTTGCGCACTGGCCACATGTGCATCGTGCGCACATCCGTTGCCGTGCGCGACAGCAGTGGGCGAGCATACGTTGCGCGGTCACGCAGCACCTGGAGGGTCTTGTAGACCGAAAAACCCAGCCCAATGAGGGAAACCATTCCACAGAGACCGAAAGCCCATGCTCCAAACTCACCGAGGAGGGAAACCACTAGGTCCTGACCGGGGCTCAGGATGCTCATCCAGACGAAAACGGTAAATGCGGCGAATACTCCGGCGCCGCTCATCGCCCATCGAAAGACGCTGTCCGCGCGCTTGCGAACAATCTCATCGGCCTTCCAGCGCGGCGTCGCACCCGTGATAGTCGAATCCGAGACAGTCGGCTGCCAGTTCTGCTGCGATGGCAGCACCACCTGAGGTGGGGACTGCTGCGGCTGCTGCTTTGGAGACTGCGGCGGCACAGCCCACCCCGCGTTTTCTGCCTGTTCATTAGACATTTTCCGCAGGGCTCCTCTCTTACGCGCGGCCGGCTTCTTCCGCAGTCTTTTCTCCCACGGCGTTTTTAAGTGCGCTTTCCTAACCTACCTAAACTAGCCCGGCCACTAACCCCGCCACTAGTCCGACCAGCTGCGAATCTTCCGCAGCATGATGCGGCTCTTACGCTGCGAACGGCCCATCTTCCGAGCCAGGTTGTTCAAAATCGCGATGGCCTCGGTGATGTGCGGCCCCTTGTTCAGCATCACGCACTCGGCACGCAGGGCGAAGGCCGCATCGGTAATCTCCGCGCGGGACGGCAGGCCGGCCTTGGCCATGTTCTCCAGCACCTGAGTACCCAGAATGGTCGGAACTCCGGCTGCCTGCGCCAGCGTCAGAATCTGGCCTGGGACCTCACCCATGCGGTCGAAGCCCAGTTCCACAGCCAGGTCACCACGAGCAATCATCAGACCGGACTTGGCGCGCTTCATGCTGGCGATGATGATTCCCGGCAGATTCTGGAATGCCGGAATAGTCTCAATCTTCAGCACAACACCTAGGTCCCGAGCCCGCGATGCCAGATCCTCGCGGCCTGCAGCCTCATGTTCTGCCGCAATCTCATCGAGCACCTTGTAGACGTACTCAGCATCCTCCTGCGTGCGAATAAAGCTCACCGCAGCAATATCCGCATGCTCCACTACAAAGCGCAGATGCTCAATGTCTTCGTCGGTAAGCGAATTGAGCGGCAGGTCGGTGTTCGGCAGGTTGATGCCCTTATGCGCCGCCAACGGCTGTCCGTTCGGCTTGGTGCGCTGGACACGCAAGCGGGCATCGACGTGGCTATCTTCGCTTGACGACGTCTCGGAGACCTCAACCACCTCAGCGCCGAGTGCACCGTCGTCGAAAAGCACCGGATCGCCCGGCTTCAGAGCCGCCACGGCAGACGGCAGCGAGCAGGAGACTCGTGGAATTTCATCCTCGGTGCGTGGAATGGTGGTGATTTCCTCGCGGCTGGTGAGAATGAACTCATCCCCAGTGTGGAAACGCAGCTTTTGCACGGTCGGTGGCACGCCGCCAGCACGTGTGACCTCGTAGTTGCTGCGCAGGTGTGTGCCCTCGGCGATCCAGGCGTTCTTCTCACCCTCGGCGAGCACGGCCTCGACCTCGCCCTCGACGTCGGTGTCGATGCGCACAACGGTGAAGTGACGCTTCGCCGAGCGGGAGTCATGCAGCGTAATGACATCGTCAAGCTGCAGCTGTTCCAACCATCCCTGATCTGCTTCCAGCGGCAGAGCAGGACGCCCCGGCAAATCGTTCGGAGCTGGCTTGGGGTGCCCATCCAGACGTGGAGTCAGCCAAATCTTGGACTTGGAGATGACCGTGCCGGCGTCGTCACGCACAACGCGGGCGCGACCCACGCGCGGTCCCGGTTCGATATCGCCTGTGCGCAGCTTCGGGCCAGCCAGATCCATGGACACGAAGATGCGGCGACCGGCCTTCTCAGCTGCAGCATTGACGTTGTCAATCATGCGGCTCCACTGCTCAGGACCGTCGTGGGCGCAGTTGATGCGAGCGAGATCCATACCGGCAGCAGCGAAGCTCTCCACCAACTCTGCATCATCGGCGGCCTCGGCGGGCAGGGTCACCATAATGTGCGAAGTGACATCCGCGCGCTCCTGACCAAACAGCTCGGTGGCGTTGTTATCCAGGGCAATATCCGCGCGCTCATCATCGGCAATAATGCGGGCGACATCGATATCTGAGGTGCGCCCCGCCAGCGCCAACAGCGCGTTGAGGGCAAGTTCAAGGCGCCCCCGGGTGAAAGTCTCCACCGTGGTCAGACTGGTCACGCCGAGGTCGTGCAAACTGTTTTGCAGCTCACGGATGTCAATTGTGCGCAGGTGCGCGTAGTGCAGTAGGTTTTCCGCGTGCCGACGGCGCTCTTCCGGCACCTCTGCGAGCAGTGCAGATGCCTCCACCGAGACGTCGTCCAACTCTGTAATCAGATCGGTGACCTTGCTGATGAGGTCATCCAGACGCGGTACGGCCGCGCCGCTTTCAGTGTTGTCAGTTGCTGTATCTTGAGGGCTCTGCGCTGCCATAGAGAAGGCACTCCTGTGTTGAAGACGAAGCGTTGGCCAGAGTCGGCCACGCGGGCCAATAGAAGGTGGGCATTCTCATTCTCAAATGAGACGGCCGAAAGCGCATGTCGAGAAGACATGCGCTTTCGCTACCAGCAGTTACTTCCAGAATGGATCCTGCACATCTCGGAGCGTCTGAACGGACTTGTCCAACTGCTTCTTTTCGTATTCGTCCAGCTCAAGCTCGATAACGCGGCGAATTCCTCGGCGGTTCACAATGGCTGGTGTTCCGATGAACACGTCCTCATGGCCATATTCACCTTGCAAGTATGCGGAGACCGGCAGAGCTACCTCTTGGTTTTGGAAAATGGCGCGCGTGATGCGGGCCAAACCCATACCGATTCCGTAGGAAGTGGAGCCCTTGGCATCGATAATCTCGTAGGCGGCATCACGGGTTCGGATGAAGATGTCCTCCAGCTCGTCGTGAAGCGCTGGGTCGGCGGCGAGGCGCTTGGACAGACTGACGCCTGCAACGTTGGCGCTGGACAACACCGGCAGCTCGGAGTCGCCATGTTCACCGATGATGTATGCGTGCACGCTCATCGGGGAAACATCGTAGTATTCACCCAGCATGTAGCGGAAACGTGCGGTGTCCAGGATGGTGCCGGAGCCGAAGACACGGTTGTGCGGCAGCCCGGAGTACTTCCACGCAGCGTATGTGAGTACGTCGACGGGGTTGGAAGCAATCAGTAGGAGCCCATCAAAACCGCTGTCCATAACGGAATCGACGATGGACTTCATGATTTTCATGTTCTTGTCCACCAGCTGCAGGCGAGTCTCGCCCGGCTTTTGTGCCGCACCTGCACAGATAACCACCAGCGCGGCATCGTCACAGTCGGCGTACGTGCCCTGGGTGACTTTGGTGCGCGACGACGCCCACACCACGCCATGGTTTAAGTCCATGACGTTGCCCATCGTCTTCTTCTCGTCGATGTCAATGATTGCCAAGTGGTCGACAGTGCCCTGGTTGACCAGCGAGTACGCGTATGCAACGCCGACGTCGCCAGCGCCGATCAGCACGACCTTATTTCCTGTGGATAGCTTCATAGCCCTCGGATCCTTCTCAACCGATTCGGAAAAAGTTGCGACACCCCACAGGCTACGCTTTGTGCGGAAAACTGGCGCGGGATGAATAACCCCCGTGGAAAAAATTTTGTCATGATGGGAGTCATGGGATTCCTGCGTCGCGCATTTACTTCGATTGCGCCCTCGATTGCGTCTACGGGCGACACACCTGTAGCTCAGCCAATCGAAACCGCCAGGACAGTGCGAGCTGCACGAGCAGCGCGGACGGGAATTACAGGAGTCGCTGGCACAGCTGGCATGGCCAAAGCGCTGGGCGCAGTCGGCACCGGCAGCCTGATGGCCGCGAAAGTCTTTCGCGAACGCCTCCTAGGTACCGGCCCCGGCACTATCCGCAGCGCACTGCGGGCCGGCATCCCCTCCAACCCCGGTCTAATTGGTGCAGAAATTGCGTCATGGGCTGCCTTTAGCCCCTCGCTGATGCCGCGCACTCGGACCGCCACCGTTACTGTGACCTTCCTGGCACAGCTGGCGGGCCATGTCACCGGGGTGGCCATCGGCTATGGCTACAACACGACGATGCGGCGTCTGGCCAGCACTTCACTCAGCCGCTTTGCGCTGGCACCTCGTCACGAACGCGCACTGGCCGTGACCTGGCACGTGGCCACCACGGCCACCACCGCGGCGCTGTGGCTGCGCTCCATTTCCCAGCAGCGCGAAATTGGTCGCCTGGTGGGCAAGGATGAGCAGGAATCCGCACGCAGCCAGTTCGCCTCCACAATGATTGCCAGTGGTCTCTACCTGACCACTCGGGGGCTCTCCGCGCTGGCCAACCGCGGCTATGACCTACTGCGGGACAACCTCCGCCCCTGGCTTCCTCGCGGTCTCGCCCCGGTTCTCAGTGGTGCCATCGTCGGTGGTGCCGTGGCCGCCAGCATTGACCGACTGCTTATCCGTCGGACTTTGGAGTCCATCGCCAAGAAGTCCCGCTACCTGAATACCCTGGTCGTTCCAGGTCGCATGCAGCCGTGGGAGCCGGAACGTTCCGGAAGCCCATGGTCTCTGGAGCCGTGGTACGCACTCGGTGCCGAGGGTCGCGTCTTCGTCGCCGAAGGCCCCCGTGCCCGAGATTTGGCAGTGGTTACTGGCAAGCCGCTCTCCGAACTGCAGGAACCCATCCGCATTTATGCGGGCAAGGTGCAAGGCCGTTCTCTGCGGGAACAGGCGGAGCTCATCATCCGCGAGATGCACCGCACCGGCGCGTTCCGGCGCGATCACCTGGTTGTCTTCACCACCACCGGCACAGGTTGGGTGCCACCGTGGTCGGCACAGGCTGCAGAGTTCTTGACCCTTGGCAACTGCGCCACTGTCGCTCTGCAGTACTCTGACCTGCCCTCCCCAGTGGCGTGGCTAACGGACCACGAAACCCCAATCGCAGCTGGCCACACTCTTATCCATCGGGTGTTGCAGGAAGTCGACAAAATGCCGGAAAACGACCGGCCAAAGGTCTACGTCGCCGGTGAATCCCTCGGCGGGTTTGGCGGTCTCGGCGCGTTCGAGAATTCCGCCGACATGCTCGCACGCGTCGACGGTGCTGTTTGGACTGGCACACCGCAGTTCTCCGCAATGTGGAAAGAGCTGAAGCACCGCCGGACAAAGGGGTCCCCAGAAATCGCTCCGGTCATCGACGAGGGTCGAAACATCCGCTTCGCTACGCGCCCCGACGAGCTGTACCACTCGTTCTATGGCACCAAGTTCGGGCCGTGGGAGTTCCCGCGCGTCGCATTCCTGCAGCATGCCTCTGACCCCATCGTCTGGTGGGATTACCCGCTGGCCTGGCGCCGCCCCGACTGGCTTGCAGAGCGCGTCGGCCGCGATGTCCTCCCCTCCATGCGCTGGCACCCGTTCGTCACCTTCTGGCAGGTGCTTATCGACGGCCTCGCCTCCGTCACCGTCCCCGGTGGTCACGGCCACCGGTACGAGGAAGAAATGCTGCCAACGTGGGCTTCCATCCTCGACATTCCGCTTGACGACGACCTGGGTGGCGCAGCCGGAATGCGCTTCAAGCGCGTGAGTAAATGGATTCGCCGCACTCAGCCGCCGCGTTCATAAACTTGTGACAGAATTCCCTGAACAGCATTTTTTATGAATTTCGCATTAATTGTATTGCTTAAATGGTTGCGCATCCACTCATCTTGAGTACCATCGACGGCACAACCTAAAAACGTGTTGAGGAGGAATTTTCCTAATGACTAAGTACGAACTTCCTGAGCTGGATTACGCTTACGACGCTCTGGAGCCGCACATCTCCGGCGAGATTATGGAGCTGCACCACAGCAAGCACCACGCTAATTACGTCAACGGCGCCAACGCTGCTCTGGAGAAGCTCGCTGCTGCTCGCGAGTCCGGCGACTTCGCAGCTGTTACCGGCCTGTCCAAGGACCTGGCCTTTAACCTGGGTGGCCACACCAACCACTCCCTGTTCTGGAAGCTGCTGTCCCCGAACGGTGGCGGCCAGCCGACCGGCGAGCTGGCTGAGGCTATCGAGCGCGACTTCGGTTCTTTCGAGAAGTTCCAGGCTCACTTCAACGCTGCTGCTCTGGGTCTGCAGGGCTCCGGCTGGGCTGTTCTGGGTTACGACACCATTGCAGAGCGCCTGGTTATTGAGCAGATGACTGATCAGCAGGGCAACCTGTCCATCAACCTGAAGCCGGTTCTGCTGCTGGATATGTGGGAGCACGCTTTCTACCTGCAGTACAAGAACGTCAAGGCTGACTACGTCAAGGCTGTCTGGAACGTCTTCAACTGGGATTACGCTGCAGAGTTGTTCGCAGCCGCCAAGTAATCTCGGCTAACAGCGCGCGACTTTTACGCGTCCCTGCCGCGCGCTAAAGATGGCTTACCGGCTCGCTGACGGGGCTTACCCTCAGCGGGTCGGTTTTTTATGTCTTGTTTGAGACCACTTTTGGTATTTCCCGGGCGGCACACGTAGCCGTCGTTTAGCGTTAGTGCCCATGAGCACCAGCAACAATGTCAACGTCACCTATGAACACCTCGCCGTAGCTGATTCAGAGGCGGCGAAAATCGCTGTCGTCAGTTTGAACCGCGGAGACAAACTCAACGGTCTAACACTTGAGATGCTGACCGAGCTGTCCGCCGTCGCCCGGAAACTGGCAACCGACCGTGATCTGCGCGGCGTGATTCTACGTGGCGAGGGCAAATCGTTTTGCGCTGGGCTCGATTTCGCGTCGGCATTTAAGAAGCCCTCGCGCATTCTGCGCTCATTCGTCCCCGATATCCACGGCACGAACCTGTTCCAGCGCGCCTGCTGGGACTGGCGACGCCTGCCGGTGCCGGTCATTGCGGCGGTGCATGGGCACTGTTACGGCGGTGGTCTACAGATTGCGCTAGGTGCTGATTTCCGCATTACGACGAGCGATGCCAAGTGGTCAATCCTCGAAGCGAAGTGGGGGCTGATTCCGGATATGTCCGGTATGCGAACCATTCTCGACGAGGTCAGCGCCGATACTGCACGTTGGCTGACTATGTCTGGCGAAGAACTCAACGGCAAGGAAGCAACTGAGATCGGTCTGGCGACGTGGGCCGTGGACACGGAGGACGCTGCGCTTGAGCTGGCCAAGGAGAAATTGGCACAGCTGGCGACGCGTTCGCCGGATCAGCTGGCGGCGACCAAGCGGCTTTTCCGCGATGTGCACCGATCGCCTCGCTCAACATTCCGTGCCGAGCGCACACAGCAGTTGCTGCTGTTAGCCCGCAAGAACACGGCCATCATTCGCAATGCTGCGATGAAGAAGGTCTCACCTAAGTTCGCCCGGCGCGGCACGTGGACGCGTGGTTAGCGCGCTAAGGAACCGGCAGGTCATCCCCATGCGGCAGGTCCGCGGCCGCGCGCTGTGAATCCAGCCAGTCGCGGACGTGGGCTACCGATCGGCAGTCATCGCCGTTGTAGCGCAGCAGCATAGCGCGCGCCTCGGCTTGCGTGAGCTTTTCAAAGGACTGTTCCGCGACAAAGTCGAGGTCAGTGGCCGTCGCAATGCGATACAGATCCAGCGATGCCTCGCCGTCAACATCGGCGTCGCGCCAGTGGAAGCCCGACCACGGGGCCACGACTTTCAGCCCCATGCCGACGGTGGAGAGGATCTGGCGACGGGCGACCTTCAGCATGTCCACCCAGTCCTCCGAGGCAATGAACTTGTCCACTTCTTCGCGGGTCGGCACCCGCACAATCTTTGTCGGGCCAGCTGCCTCGAAACCGGAACCAGCCACATCACCTGTGGCCAAATCCGCCGAATCTGCGGGCACCACATATTCCTGGCCGCCGAACCGGGTAGCGCTCTGACGTAGCCAATAGTTCTCGCCCTCTGCCGCCCAGCAATAGGCGCGGAAGGTCTTGCCTTGTTCATGCGCCGCATTTCGACGCCGCATCAGGTAATCCCAGAAAATCGCAAAATTCCTGGCCTCCGCCGTGCCGCCGAGCCCCTCTGGCCCCGGTGGCTCCCAGGTGATGAAGCCACGGTAGTCCTCCCCGGGCACCCAGGTTCCCCACAGGTAGGCGCCATCGTTGGGATACGCCTCCATATCGATGTCCATCTCGACATCGCCACGCGGGGCCGATGTCTTGGCGGCTACCCGGAGCGCGTCGACGTCGGCAAGCCGCGCCCTCGCCATCCACACCTGCTCCTTGCTGACGTGCGGAGTGTTGGTACTCGCCTGCGCCAATGCCGTGACCGTGTCGATGCCCACGCTGCGCAACCGCATGGACTTATCCCCAGGTAGAAGGAGGGAAATGTCGTCACTTGCGGTCAGCTCATCGAAGCAACGGTCGTGGTGATGGCAGGTTCGGCACTCCCGGATGCGCCGTGGCGCCAGCGGCCAGGTCCCTGGCGTAAACCGTGACGGTCGCCCCTGAGTGGCAGCGACGGCATCACGCGCGTCGCGCAACGCCATCCGGTACGAGGCCACGCGCGAACCCTCATCAGCAATGACGATATGCCGTGTATCCAGATTCATTCCGGTGGCACTAATCGCCCCCACCAGGCCACAGGACACGCCCAGCCGGTGCAGCATCGCCGCCGCCTGCCCCAGCTTCACAGCATCAGGTCCGTAATGCCGTAGCTTCCACTCATCCGTGACAACCATCGCCTGACGCAGGGTCCGCCCCATCACACCATCACGCCCGAGCCGGTCAACGCCCAGCAGTCGTACCTGCATCGCCGCCGCACGCGCCGCATTGCTTGACGACGGCTTACGCCGCCGGCCCTGTTTGCGCGCAGAGAGCAGATGCCGTGTGACAACCAGGACCGGCATGTACGTCGGTGAGGTCGTCTGCGGTGAATCATCGACCTTGACCAACAGATCAGGGTGGCAAATCTCGTCGATTCCCGAGTACACCCCGCCGGGAATCGGGCGCTCATGCATGAGCACGCCACCGGCGATGACGCTTTCTCCACGGGCGATGGCCTCAAGGGTATCCAGGTGAGCGTCCGGCCCCGAGGCCACTGTGTACAGGTCGGGGATGGACGCGATGGACGTCGGCAAGCGGTGCTCTTGGTGAGAAGCAGGTTCGGCTAGCCGCCCCTCGCGCAGGTCGAGGCTCAGCCGGTAGCGGCAGCCGATGAGGTCGCTCGCGTGGAGAAGCGGGCGCGAAACGGATGAATCAGTCACAATGAGAATTAGCGTATCGCCACTCGGTAGGAAGTTTCACGTTAAGCTTGGATAGCAAGAATCGTGATGCAGCCACTGCATCTGGCAAGCGCACTCCGGCGCGGTGGGGTTTAAGGGTTTTCCGCCCCGCTTTTCCGGAGGGACTATCTGCGAGCAACTAGGCGAAGGAAAAAATGAGCTTCTTGGGTGACATCCGTGAGCGTCGGCGCGAAACCGCCAAGCAGGTGAAGGCTGCCAAGGCGAAGGCTAAGGAAGAGGCTCGCCACGCAGCTCGACTTAATCGCAAGGCACACAAGGCTGAGGTCAAGGCCGCTAAGCGCGACCAGAAGCACCAGCACAAGCTGGAGCTGAAGGAGGCCGCTGGCCGCGTTCGTTCTGAGGAAAAGCTCGGTAAGAAGGAACTCAAGCTGGAAAACCGTGCTCTGAAGCGCGCGGAGAAGATCCGCAAGGCAAGTGCCAAGGACGAGAAGAAGGCGCTGGCTGCCAAGCAGCGTCACCAGACCAAGATGGCCGAGAAGATCCTGACACAGCAGCGCAGCCAGGGCTTCAACAAGGACAAGGCAAAGTCGTGGATCGGTGGCGCGCGCCTGCTGGTACCGGTGCTGGTTCCGCTGGCCTACCGCGCTATCACTGCCATTCAGCGCCGTGAACACTCGTCGGCCGCGCAGAAGTTCGGTGTTTCCGCTAATGATGCCGCTCGTTACCAGGGGCACGGTGCACCGCTGCTGGCCCGCATTGAGGCTACTCGCGGTTCGCTGACGGAGCTGCGTAAGTCGGGCGCCAAGGGCATCGATGGTTTTATCAAGGACGCCAACTCGCGTCTGGATGTCATGACTGATGCTATTAATACTGCCGAGAAGATGACCCCGGAGCAGCGTCGTCGCGCGCACCACTCCATTACCGCGGAGCTGGATTCGCTGGACCGCCAGATTATTTCGGAGCTGGGCGCGTAAACCCGGCCGCTTCAGGTTGAGGCCACTCGCCGAGATTCATCGAATTGAGCGCGACTGTTGTTGAACAGCAACAGTCGCGCTTTTGCTCTTATTACCCCCGTATCGGGCTATTTTTTCCCACCAATGGCGCTACGGACTGAGAACTACTGTAATGAGGGCTATGCCATCTTCAGATAAATCTCAGACTGCAGCCTCGAATCTGAACGGTGCGGTCTCGTACAGCGACGCAACAGCCCAAAAGCCATTCACCCCTTCTCGTCGTGCCGTACTGCGTGCCGGCGCTACCGGTGCTGCTGCCGGAGCCATCGGCCTGGCAACCGCTACCAGTGCGGGGGCCAATCCTGAGTCACAGTCCCCAGCTAATGCTGGCGGTTCCGGTGGTTTTCAGGTATTCCAACACGGCGTGGCCTCTGGCGACCCACTGCCGGACTCGGTTCTTATCTGGACTCGTGTGACCTCACACCCAGGCGATACCGCAGGTGCAAACCAGGGCCGTCCTGTTGCACTGAAGTGGGAAGTCGCTTCTGATGAGGGCTTCGGCAACATCGTTGCCTCTGGTGCCCTGAACACCGACCCGGATGCTGACAACACTGTCAAGATCGATGTCAAGGGTCTCTCCGCTGATTCCTACTACTTCTACCGCTTTACCGTCACCGCTGGTGATCACGCGGGCCAGGTTTCCCCGATTGGCCAGACTCGCACTGCGCCGCCGGTGAACTCCTCGCCAGATCACCTGGGCATCGCGCTGACTTCCTGCGCTAACTGGGAAAGTGGCTTCTTCTCCGCTTACCGCGACATGGCGGAAAATGACCGCATCGACATCATTATGTGTGTCGGTGACTACATCTACGAGTACGAGGCCGGTGGCTACTCCGGCAAGGGCCCGGTTCGTGACCACAAGCCGGCTCACGAGATCATTTCTCTCGCTGACTACCGCCTGCGCTACGCCACCTACCGTACCGATGCGGACCTGCAGGAAGCTCACCGCGCAAAGCCGTGGATTGTGACCTGGGACGACCACGAGGTCGCCAACGATGATTGGCACAGTGGCGCTGAGAATCACGACCCGGAGACCGAAGGCGACTACATTGCCCGCCGCGACGCCGCTATCCAGGCTTACCTGGAGTGGCTGCCGGTTCGCGCGGTCCCGTTCTCCCAGGGCGGAAAGCTCTACCGCAGCTTCCGTTTCGGCGATCTCGCCGACCTGACCATGCTGGACCTGCGCACCTACCGCGACCAGCAGCTGAAGTTCATCCGCGCTGGCGAGACCGATGATGAGAACCGCTCCATGCTCGGCTCTGAGCAGTTCAATTACCTGCTCGGCCAGTGGCGTTCCTCGAGCGCAAAGTGGCGTGTCGTGGGCAACTCCGTCATGTTCACTCCAGTGCTGGTTCCGCCGCTGGATCCGGAGGCCACTCGCGCTGTCACTGAGCTGCTGAGCTTGCCTCAGGACGGCCTGCCGTACAACTTGGATCAGTGGGATGGCTACGCTGCTGAGCGTCGTAAGCTGATTGACATCATGGGTAAGGAGGGCTACGACAACGTTGTCTTCCTCACCGGCGATATTCACTCCTCCTGGAACTGCAACGTACCGAAGGTCCCGGGCCAGTACCCGAGTGCCGGTATTGCCGCCATTGAGATTGTCTGTACTTCCGTCAGCGCCCCGAACATCGATGACATTGTGAAGCTGCCTCAGGACAACCCGATTTCCTTGGCTGCTACCGCTGGACTCAAGGCTGCGAACCCGTACGTCAACTACCTCGAGTTCGACCGCCACGGCTACACTGCCGTCTACTTCGGCCGCGAGGACGTTACCTCTGAGTACCGCCTTGTCGAGGTCAAGGAAGAACCGAACCAGCCGCTTTTCGTCGCCGCTACCTACCGCGGCAAGCCGGGTCAGGGCATGACCCAGGCTTAAGCGCCTTCTCGTCCTTTCGCTTTACGACGACTACCGAGAGCGCACCCCGCATTGCGCCCTCAGTGGCGTAGTTGCTGTTCACGACGGCCCTGCACAACATGCAGGGCCGTCTTTTTATTACCCCAAGTTCTTGTGCACAATTAATCGAATTATTAACAAACCATGTATTCAATATAAGTTGCACAATCAAGCTAAATTATCGTCAATAGACATTAAATTTCTTTGCACTTATACTGTGGGGGAAAGAAAATAGGGCTTGATATTAATTTGAAATTTCACCGTATTGAAGTTTCACCGTAAGCCTTCTTCATTATTACAAGTTCAGCACCAAGCTTAGGCAGGGATTCTATGGCACGCCGCGAACTAATTCAGTACATCGACGACCTCGATGGGACTCCACTTGATTCCGCAGACCACCAAGTCGTTCGTTTCTCTTTCCGCGGTAAGAACTACATTCTCGACCTCTCTCAGGAAAATGCAGAGAAGTTCGAGCAGGTATTAGAACCGTATATTGCGAAAGCTTCCATTGATCACAGCACGGTTGTAGCTCCGCGTAAGCGCTCTTCCGCTAATCCCAATGCCGCTGAGGCCCGTGATCGCAATCGCAAGATTCGCCAGTGGGCACGAGAGAATGGCATGGATGTTGCAGACCGTGGTGCGCTGCCAAAGCACATTATTGAAAAGTACGAGAGCGCTAACTAGTTCTCACCCAGGTCCATTTGCCTTCCACTGGGTTTCACCCAGGTTTACTATCTTTAAAACAGGGTCCCGCCACAGCGGGGCCCTGTTTTAAAGTTGGGGCAGGTAATTCGAGTCGCTAGGATAGCGGCTGGAATTGGCACACCGGCCTCATCCGGTTGTCTTACTTTTCTTATCCTTGACATGGAGGAGTCGGCCCGTGGTCATTTTGGAACCATTTGTTTGGCTGGTCTCGTTTGTCCTTAAGGCGTGGCACCTTTTACTGGCCTCAGTATTTCACCTGCCGTCTTCTCTGTCCTGGACGCTTTCTCTCTTCCTGCTGGTGTTTACGGTGCGTGGCGCTTTAGCGTTTCTCGCGTTCCAGCAATTTATCTCGGCGCGCAAGACAGCCAACCTACGGCCGCAGCTTTTTATGCTCAAGGAGCGCTACCGCAGGAGCATCGAGCCGAACTCGCCACAATACGTAAACTTTGCCAGCAAGGAAATGCGCAAAGCAGAGGGAATTAAGACCTCCGTAATGCTGGCGCCCCTCTTCGTCCAGATTCCCGTGATTATGGGCCTTGTTCGCATGCTGAGGCACATGCTGCGGGCGTCTGAGGGGCCTGGGCTGCCTGCGTCTCATAATGTCGGATTCATCTCTAAGGATGAGATCTCCGACTTTCTGAGCGCGACATTCTTGGGACAGCCTCTACCCGCATATCTGCGCATGGACCCGGCGCAACTGCAAATCCTCGGGGGCAATCATGATTCGCTGTTAACTTTCTGCATTATCGGCATCGTGGCAGCGGCCTTTTTCACCGGTTTTAACTTGGTCATTTCCTACCGCCGGTTGCAGCGCACTCTCGACTATTCCAATAGCGTCAGTGTATTCCTCAGCAAGTTCATGCGCGTAATGCTTATCTACGCACCGCTGATGATCCTCTTCGCGGGGTTCTTTGGCCCAACACCTGTGGCTCTAATTGTCTACTGGGTCACCAATAACTTCTGGACACTGACCCAAAATATCATTCTCACCCGCTATGTGGAAAAGACCTACCCGCTCACGGACGATTTCCGAACTCTTCAAAACCACCAAAAGGGTGAATACGAATCGGAGCGGGAGGAAAAGAAGAAGTTAAAGCAGGCCAAGCGTCACTTTTATATCAAATCCGCATTCGCTCCGTGGAAGATAAAGCAGTTTAAGAGCGAATATGCCGCTATTGAGAAGGAATCGCGGGACCGTCGTAAAGCAAAGCAGGAAGAAGAATATGCCCAGGCTTTGAAAATTGCGAAGGTTCGCTACATGGTGACCCAGATGCGGCCTGGTGCTCAGGACAATTTGCCGTCCCTGACGCAGGATATGAAGATTTCCTCGGGTATAGTTCCGCCGCTTCCCGGCCTGGCTAAAGTGCGGGACGACATGAAACGACAAGCCGAGAAAGCTCAAAAAGCACAGAAACGGCCGAAGCCAATTCTGATTGCAAAGAACCTGGGAATGCTACTCGGCCAGAATACGAAGAATATGATTAAGAAAGCCACCGGCTCAAAGGAGTCGGACTGGAAACGCTTCCGAGATTAGCCCGTGAGTAAAAAGGCGAGAACTACGACGCGTTAAAAAAGGGAATTAAGTATTTACGTGACCAGGTCACGGGCCAGGTCGCGCGCCATCTGCAGCGGGTTCAGGTCTTTGGACATCTTGGCACCCGCGAGGCCGCCGTCGAGGTAGAGCAACAGCATATTTGCGTGAGCGGACGGCATACTAGATTCATTTTCAGTCAGCAGCGTGTGTAGCTGTTGCCAAACCCAGGAACGGTGATCGGCTGCGGCCTGACGGATGTCCTGCTCCGACTCCGTTTCCGGCCGCGGATATTCACTAGCCGCATTCTGGAAGTGTGAACCACGGAAGTCGATTGCCGGCTGCTCCGCAATACACTGATCAAAGAAAGCGAGAATCTTCTCCGCCGGGGTATCCAAAGAGGCCACTCGCTGCTCCCAAGCCTCCCGCCATTTGGCGTCAAGGTCTTGCAGATATGCGATGACTAGCTTGTCCTTGGATCCAAACAACGAGTACAGGCTAGCTTTGGCCACATCAGCTTCCCGCAGGATGCGGTCAATGCCGACGACTCGGATGCCCTCCGTTGTAAACAGAGTTGTCGCTGATGCCAGGAGGCGCTCCCGCGGACTGGGGCGGTTACGACGGCGAGAGGAAGCGCGGCCGCCTTTTGCGCCCTTGCCCGTTGTCGCTTCTGCCACGGCAGTACCTCTCGTCCTTCCAAAGTCACACCTCGTTCTAACAGCTGCTTACTCGCAAATACCGGCGTTAGCGCCATTGCTTTCAGAGCACTGAACAGGGCGTTCATAGTCTGTGATATTCCATTGTAGGCGTATCTGCGACTGTGCTTTTGTAAAAGAACAAACTAGTCAGTCTTTCAGCCTCTAGTCCTACTTTAGCGTGCGATGATTGCCGCCCCCAACAGATGTCACGACAATCGCAGAACGCCAACGTCACGACAACCGCACAACAAAAAGGGCATCTCAATGTTGATGAGATGCCCCGCGCTCTAGCTCACTATCCAGTAGATAGCCGCGTTACGACGCTTCGTGCATAGTCGCGCTGTTTTGCTTGGCTTACTTGCGCTTCTGAATCATGCCGACAATCCACAGCAGGATCACAGCACCAATCAGACAGGTCAGGAAGCTGAAGAACATTCCACCGCTCGCGACATCAAAGCCGACCCGGGTGAGCAGCCAACCGCCCAAGAAACCACCGACGATACCAACGACGATATTCAGGACGATGCCCATCTGCTCATCAGTGTTCATGATTTTAGAGCCAATCCAGCCGGCAAGACCACCGATGATAATCCAACCAACGAAGCCCAGAGTAGGGCTAAAGGAGGCAGCAAGAAGAATCTCGTTCATGATAGATATTCCTTTCCCGAAATCGTTCTGACTCAACTATAAGTCTTTCCGAAAACTCTTGCATACACTGCAAGCACTATCAGGCCATTTCGGCCACTGAGAAACTAGCGAGATAACAGTCGGATAGCCACAGGAAAACTCTTATAAAATCTGCACTTTCTGCATGAAAACAGGGTTTATGCAGACGAGAGGCCTCATTTGGATAAACCGAAGCCGGCCCCGACACCTGTCGGAAACCGGCTAGGTTCTACTTATAAATATTCGGTAACGGTTTCTACTCTCGGCGCTAACCGCGCCTCGACGACCGCCGCCGGCGTCTTTTCTCAGCCCCCTCGAAGGGCGCTTTAGGCGTCAGTCTCCGGGCGGACGACCATCATCGGGCAAGCAGCCGCCTGCAGGAGTGCACGCGAAGTGGAGCCGAGCAGCATGCCCTTGAAACCTCCGCGGCCATGGCTGCCGACGACCAGCAGCTGCGAGCCTTCCGAGGCATCAGCCAGAGCACGAACCGGGCGGTCGCGGGTAACAACCTTCTTGATGGCCACTTCCGGGTACTTCTTAGCGTACTTCTCCAGACGGTGGCCGAGCAGAGCCTTCTGCTCCTCTTCCACAACCTGCCACTGGCTCTGAGCTGCAGAAAGGCCAGCCAAGGAAGCCTGTACCTGCATGTCCATCCAGGTGTGAACCGCAATCAGTTCGGCACCACGAGCATCGGCCTCACGGAATGCGTACTCGGTTGCCTTCTCGGAAATGTCGGAGCCATCGACGCCGACAACGACAGGGCCGTACTTGGTCTCATCGGTTACCAGGTTATCCTCGCGGACAACAACAACCGGGCACGATGCGTGGGAAACAACAGCGGCGGAAACCGAACCCATGACCATGCCAGAGAGCCCGCCCAGGCCGCGAGAGCCCATAACCACCATGGTTGCCTGCTCAGACAGGTCGAGCAGCATGTCAATCGGGCTGCCCTCTTCAATCTGGTGGCTGACATCTACCGACGGTGCGAAGTCGAGGGCAATCTTCTTGGCCTCGTTAATCTTCTCCAGGGTCTCGGCCTCAAGATCGTCGTAAAGCTCCTGCGGCGGAACCATGCCCTCTGCGTAGAGGAACTGCGGCATGGAGTAGCTGCTGACCAGACGGAGCGGCTCACCGCGCTTCACTGCGGTGTTAGCGGCCCACTTGACGGCGGTCTTGGATGCCTCCGAGCCATCGACCGCGCACACAATGATGTTCTGCCTTGGCATTGATTGCCTCCTTATTATGCGATCCATAAAAATTGGCTCTCCGCGGCCCGACCGCAACGCAGCTACACCTATCGCACCTGCTTGGACGCCATTTTAATGGACAAGCTTTGCTATTTAGTCAACTCTTCCGAGCCAACCCTTTTATTACTTTCACCTCCACCCTACCCCCATTATGTTGCGACCGACAGGGCAGAATGTTGTCCGCCTACGCCATTAGGGGCGATACCAACACAGCCCTGCGCCAGCAGCTCCGCTTGCCCGCCGGGTGAATCCGGGGCACCTGTTAAAGTCAGCCGTATGCGTCGCATGCCACTGCCCATTCGCGATGGGCTCAACCCCTCCCGCATCGCCGCTCCCGGGCGTCGTGGCGATGCCCCCACCCGTGCGTGGGATCTGCTCGCAGGCGCTATCGCAGGTCAAACCTACCGCCACCCAGACGATGATGAAGCGGCTGTGGCCAAGCGTTTTGCAGATGGGCTCGTCGTTCGCGCCAACTCAGTGCCCTACAGTCCAGATGACATGGTGAAGCCCGGCGCGGAAATGTGGTTTTACCGCACCCCGGCACCGGAGCGCACAATCGCGGGGCCGATGCCGATTGTCTTTCAAGATGACAACCTTGTGGTCGTCGACAAGCCGTCGTTTTTGGCAACGATGCCGCGCGGCCGACACATTACGGAAACTGCTGTGGTTCGCCTGCGGCGGGAGCTGGGTAATCCGGAGTTGGTTCCCGCGCATCGCCTCGACAGGCTGACGTCGGGGTTGCTCATCTTTACCGCCCGGCGCGAGGTTCGCGGCGCCTACCAGGGGCTTTTCGCATCGGGGGAAGTCACTAAGCGCTACCACGCACTGACGTCGCCTACACCCATCGCTGACGCGGCCAGCGAAGCCCTGCCCGAGACCCCACTGGAATTGCGCACACGACAGCACAAAATTGCTGGCCAGATGCAGGCTTATACTCTCGAGGGCGAGCCAAACGCCCACACCATCATCGAGCGCATTTCGCTTGTCGACGTGCCTTCGGACGCCGACGGCCTCGCTGCCGACAGTGGTCGCGTTGCGCTGTGGCAATTGAAGCCCATCACCGGACGCACTCATCAGCTGCGGCTGCACTTGAGTGAACTGGGCTTTCCCATCCTGGGTGACCAGTACTACCCGGAGATTCTGCCGCTGGAGGCCGAGAATACCTCGGAGCCCCTGCACCTGGTCTGTGTTGAAATGAGTTTCGCTGACCCCGTGACTGGGGAACAACGAACGTTCCATTCCCGTCGCAGCGTTTTCAATCCGCTTTCGCTGCCGGATATTAATTCGCCGTTGATCAAATCTAATTAGAAGAGAGCCCCTCCCCCATGTCTGCCAAGCATGCAAAACGCCCCACCAAATCATCCGCTGAGTCTTCTTTGAAGCATTCCGCCCCACCAGCGGCGGCCTACGCTAAGGGGCTAACCAAGAAGTACGGTATCGGCAATGCCGCGGTTACTGCACTGGACCATGTCGATATCTCTTTTGCCGCCGGTGAGTTCACCGCGATTATGGGCCCGTCCGGGTCGGGTAAGTCGACTCTGATGCACTGCATGGCCGGTTTGGACTCCGCGACGTCGGGAAGCGCGTACATCGGTACGACAGACCTGTCGAAGCTGTCAGACAAGGAGATCACGGCGCTGCGGCGTGACCGCCTGGGCTTTGTGTTCCAGTCCTTCAACTTGGTGCCGACGTTGACGGCTGCGGAGAATATCACCTTGCCTATCAATATCGCTGGCCGGAAGGTGGATAAGCAGTGGTTCAAGGAAATCACCACACGTCTCGGGCTTAAAGAACGGCTTACGCACCGCCCCTCGGAACTGTCCGGTGGCCAGCAGCAGCGTGTCGCCTGTGCACGCGCCATCGTCAGCCGGCCGGAGATCATCTTCGGCGATGAGCCAACGGGCAACTTGGACTCGAACTCGTCGCGTGAGGTGCTGACAATACTCCGCGATGCGGTTGATGACATCGGCCAGACCGTCGTCATTGTGACGCATGATGCCACTGCCGCATCCTACGCAGACCGCGTGGTATTTCTCGCTGACGGCCGTGTAGTTGGAGAGATTCGCAATCCCACGCCCGCCGATATTTTGGCGCGCATGGCCGATATTGAGAATCTTTAGGAAGGCAGGTCGTCTCTCCCCATGGCATCATCGTCTTCCACGCTCGGCCGCGTCGCCTGGCGTAATATCACCTCGCACAAGTTGCGCCTCGTGCTCACAATTATTTCGGTCGTGCTGGGCACAGCCTTCATCACCGGCGCATTTGTGTTCACATCATCGCTGGACAAGGCCTTTAAGGGCGCAATGAGTACCGCTTATGACGGTGTCGACGTGGTGGTGACGGCCCCAGCTGACAATCCCGGTGCTCTCACCGAAGAAACCGCGCAGGAAATCGAAAGCTTCCCCGGGGTCCGAGCCCTCAACATTGGCGATCCCAACAACAGCATTACGGCCACGGGAGCCGACGGCAAGCCGATTCAAACCAATGGTTCGCCATCGATGGGTCTTCCCTACTATCCAGCGGCCGAAGCGGTGGGCAACAAGGTCACGGTTACCGAGGGGCACGCGCCGGAAACACCAGGTGAGGTGGTCGTCAACTCCACCACCGCCGAACTCGGCAACCTCCACGTCGGCACTGAAATCAAAGTAGCCACCCGCCTCGATCGGGCGACGGTGAAGGTTGTCGGCATCGCTGATACCTCCATCGACGAAACCGGCTACCTCGCGGTCTTTTTCACCCAGAATCAGTGGCGCAAGCTCTACGGCGCGGACAGCCATATGGACATGTTCACCCTCGCCGCCGATTCCACCACTGACGCTGCCACGCTTACCCGTGATGTCGCAGAAGCATTCCCCGAGCTCAAGGTAGAGGCAGGCTCTAAGCTCGCCGAGGAGGCCTCCGAACGTGTCTCCTCTGCCTTAAGCTTTGTCAACTACTTCCTCATCGCTTTCGGGCTCATCGGGCTGCTTGTGGGCATCTTCATCATCTCCAATACTTTCACCATGCTGGTCACTCAGCGCATGAAGGAGTTCGCTCTCCTCCGCGCCCTCGGTGCTTCACGACGACAGCTCACTGCGTCCGTCCTCTTGGAGGCATTCATTGTTGGCCTCATCGGTTCCGCACTAGGTGTCATCACGGGATTTGGGCTGAGCCAGGGGCTATTCATGCTTCTCGATGCCATGAGTATCTCCATGCCCGGCGACGGCCTGACATTCGAACCGGTGGCAGTCATCGTTCCTCTCCTTGTCGGCGTGGTAATTACCATGATTGCTGCCTGGACGCCGGCCGCCCGCGCTGGCGCGGTTCCTCCTGTAGAAGCCATGCGCTCTGGGGATCAAACAACCAGCAATAGTCTCAGTGCTCGGACGTGGACCGGCGCTGTGCTGGCGTCCGCCGCGATCGCAATCATTGCCTGGGCATTGCAGTGGAACGACGCAGAAACCAAGATTCGTGCCATCTTCGTTGGTGTCGGTGCAGTGATGGCCGTAGCCTCCGTCTGGCTTGTCGGCCCCGCGCTGTCCATGCCTCTGATCGGAGGACTGGGGCGCGTCGTAGGTGCGCCTTTTGGAACCGTCGGCAAGCTTGCGGCGACGAACTCCCACCGCAATCCGCGCAGAACGGGAACCACATCGTTTGCACTGACGCTCGGGCTTGCGCTGGTGACTGTGATTGGCATGTTCGGCGTGTCCATGAAGGAGGCGGTCAATGAGTGGTCAGAGACCAATCTGACGGCTGACTTCGTGCTCTCGCCACCTCTGACCGCGCATTCGGCCCTGCCTCTTGGTGTCGAGGATGCGGTGAAGGATATCGATGGTGTCGACGACACCGCAACCTTGTCGATTGGCGCGCTGCTGGTGATCCCGCCTGAGGAAGCCGCCACGATGATAGCTTCCGACGGCGAACAAACTGAAGTCGGACCGGAATCTAGTAATGCGTCGGTTTTCAACTCCAACGTCGGCAAATGGTACGGCACTCGCGCCATCCAGGGCTCCCTGGATCTGGCCGAGCCGGATGCGGGAATTGTCATCAGCGAATCAACAGCGAAAAAGAATGGTTGGAACGTTGGCACTGAACTCGCAGTGGTTTCCAAAGGCGGCATAACACGGCTCCCCGTCACCGGCATTTTTGCTGACACGAATGATCCAGGCCAGTCGATTATGGTCTCCGACGAAGCCGCCCATAAATATGTCAAAAGCAGCCACCTGTTGCCTTTCCAGACCTACGTCGATATTTCTGATTCCATCGCGGCAGACAGCGGCTCCATGCATGAAATGAAGCAAAAGCTTAGCGACGCAGTTGAGGACTACCTCGTAGTACAGGTGATGACTGCTAAGGAGTTTGCGGGTCTGGCTAATGCCTCTATCGATGTCATGCTGGGAATCGTCTACGCGCTGCTGGCCCTGGCGGTCATCATTTCGATTCTGGGAATTATCAATACTGTCGCGCTCTCGGTTGTCGAGCGCCGCCAGGAGATTGGCATGCTTCGGGCCGTCGGCCTGCAACGCTCGGGGATTCGCCGGATGATTCGCCTGGAATCTGTGGAAATCTCCATTTTCGGCGCGGTTGTAGGTATTGTCCTCGGCTTGTTCCTCGGCTGGTCACTTCTAACCGTGCTGAAGGATGAGGGCCTGAATACTATCGCGGTACCGTGGCTGCAGATCGTTCTCATGCTGCTTGGGTCTGCGCTTGTGGGCATTATTGCTGCTCTCGGCCCTGGTCAGAAGGCCGCGAAGACACCGCCCCTGGCCGCTATCGCAAACGAATAGTCGCCGTTATATGAAACCGCCCCGTGCAGATATTGTTTCTGCACGGGGTTTCTATTTCGCCTTATCGCCTACGCTGAATCAGCTATCCGGCTCACGCATTTCCGCTGGCAATTTATACGGTCGCGTTGGCCTTGCGAACCTCGCGTTCTCGATTCTTCAGCGCCTTATTGAGAAGCATAAAGAACCACACAAAGCCGACCGTCAGGATAATGTGGCCGAGCCCTGCAATTCCCGAGTACATCGCACCCCAGGCCTCCGGGCCTGAAACAACGTGCACGATACCGTTAGCCACCATCATGCCAATCGTCCAAACAATGCCGACATTCTGAACGATGAACCAGCGATCAAAGCCCTTGACAGCTGAAATATTGAATTGCCCATCCAATGCCAGCGCAACCAAGAAGAAAATCATGCCAAGAACAAGGAAATGCGTGTGCAGCGTATTGAGCTGCGTTTTATCCCCAAAATCCATCGCACGGGTAAATTCACGATAGAAAACGCCAGAAAACAGACCAAGACCAAGATAGACCGAAGCAGCTGTGAATAACTTACGCATACTTCGTAGCCTACTCAGATAACGCTGGCTTCTAAACGGACCAAACCCAAGGGGTTAAACGAAAGTTTGATTCCGCGAATCTAGACGGCCTCAAACTAACCGCGCGAATCGAGCCAGCATGCGTGTCGGCACAGCCTTAAAAAGGATCATCACCAGGCCATATAGGCCGGGCGCTACCTCCGCCCGACCCCTTTCCGCTGCACGTAACGTGCGCACCACTAGATAATTGAGATTCTGCTCCGACATAAGACGCAACTTCAACGACTTCGCCTGCTTCACGACGTCCCGGAGAGCGGTGGTCTTAACCTTTCCCGGGTAGCAAATAGTGACAGTTACACCATTAGGTTTTAATTCCTCCCTAAGGCTAATCCCCCAATGCCGAATAAACGCTTTCGATGCTGTGTACACCGCTAGTCCTGGAGTTGGTGCTACAGCTGAGATCGATGAAACGAGAATGATGTGGCCGTTCTTTTCGAATAGATCGTTTAGCGAGTAAACCGCTGCGACCGTACCGCGAATATTCGTCTGTATCATTTGATCAGCCTGCGAAAAGTCCTGGGTTTTAACATCGCCATAATTCGCATACGCGGCATTGAGGATTAAGTAAACTATCGTCGCGTGATGGCGCTCGACATAATTCCGGATTTTATCGCCAAAATCATCATCGGACTGGTCTAGACGAAGATGGCGAAGACGAGGACCTTGGCTCCTAGAGCGCTCAGAGTCCTCGCTGGAAGAATCATCGTTGTAGCTACGAGAAACACACCAAATTTCATCTAGGTCCGGACGTAGCTGCCCGAGTTTATCGGCGAAGACGGCGCCTATGCCCCGAGATGCTCCAGTCACGATTCCCACTCGCATGAATTCCAAGATACAGCCGACTGAGTCGAGCAATTAAAACGGCGACGACGAAGCGTGCCACATAGGAATGAGCAAACGAACAAAAAATGCAGCATTAAAACGCTAGTTAATTCCGTTTACTCGTGGGTACAAAAGTGGGT
>NZ_PDGU01000028.1:0-51663 GCF_014334955.1 Corynebacterium sp. LK33
ATCTCGCCAGTGCAGTCGCAGCCATAGGAACAGGAATAGGCCTCTGGTTTGGCCTCTATGTAGCAGTCTTCATCTTCAACCCACGCTCTATGGGGGCTGGAGATGTGAAGCTCGCAGCAATTCTCGGGGGCGGTGTCGGTCTGGTATCGGGCGAGCCAGTGGCGACAGCAATTTGGATTGCAGTGGCAATTCTGTTGGCTGCCGGACTCACTCTCCTCATGGCAGGAGTCACCGCGGGAAAGCGGGGCTGGGGTGACCGTCGTAAAGCAAAAACAGCGCCTGTACCGGCGAGCGTGCCTCATGGGCCTGCGATGCTTGCAGCAACCGCCATTGTGTGGGGGATAAGCGGAGGGTACCTACAAGTCCCCTGAAGCGGTAGACCAGGGGCGATGAATTGGGGCATATTTGAAACTTGTATGCCCCCAAATGCACAAGAAGTACGGCAAACGTGACATTATGATACCTATGCTTCGTTGGACTACCGCGGGTGAATCTCACGGCAAAGCGCTTATCGCTCTCGTAGAAGGCGCGCCAGCCGGACTTCCCCTGACTACAGATGACGTATCACGCCACCTCGCACGCCGCCGCCTCGGCTATGGTCGCGGGGCGCGAATGAAGTTTGAGGCTGATGAGGTCACCCTGCTGACTGGCATTCGACATGGTGAGACGCTGGGATCGCCGATTGGCATTATGGTCGGCAACTCCGAATGGCCCAAGTGGACTGAGGTCATGAGCCCGGATCCAGTTGACCCAGTTGTTTTGGATACAGCTCGTGGCGCCACCTTAACCCGCCCGCGCCCGGGGCATGCCGATTTCAACGGCATGCTGAAGTACAACCACACCGATGCTCGAAACATCCTGGAGCGTTCATCGGCTCGTGAGACTGCAGCACGTGTGGCGGCATCGGTTGTGGCACGCTCAATTCTGCGTGAGACTCTCGGTGTGGAAGTTGTCAGCCACGTTATTTCCATCGGTCGTTCGGAGCCCTACGAGGGGCCACTGCCGACCTTCGCTGATCAGGACAAGATTGACGAGTCGCCAGTGCGTGCATTCTCCGCAGCTGCGGAGGAGTCGATGATTGACGAAATCAAGGCCGCCAAGAAGCAGGGCGACACCCTCGGTGGCATCGTCGAGGTCGTTGTCCACGGTCTGCCGGTGGGTCTGGGATCGCACATTTCCGGTGATGCCCGTCTGGATTCGCAGCTTGCGGCTGCCTTGATGGGAATTCAGTCCGTCAAGGGCGTGGAGATCGGCGACGGTTTTGAGGAAGCCCGTCGCCGTGGCACCGAGGCTCACGATGAAATGGTGCGTACCGACGACGGCGTGGATCGGGAAACTAACCGCGCCGGTGGCCTGGAGGGTGGCATGACTAATGCTCAACCTCTCGTTGTGCGTGCTGCGATGAAGCCAATTTCGACCGTTCCGCGTGCGCTGAAGACCGTCGATATGGCCAGCGGCGATGCAGCTACCGCAATCCACCAGCGCTCTGATGTCTGCGCGGTCCCGGCCGGCGGTGTTGTCGCAGAGGCAATGGTCGCGCTGGTACTGGCGCGTGCAGTGATGGAAAAGTTCGGCGGCGATAGCCTGGAGGAAACCAAGCGTAACGTTGAGGGCTACTTGGAGCAGACTCGACGTCGCCTTGATTGGAAATAGCGCCACAGTCGCGCACACGAAGAAGGGTAAAACGAGGGGAATGTCCGTTCCTACTATTGTCCTTGTCGGACCGCCCGGATCGGGAAAGTCCACCATCGGTCGTCGACTGTCTCGTGCATTGAGCACAAGACTCACCGATACCGATGAGATGATTGAACAGCGCATGGGCAAGACTTGTGGGGAAGTCTTTTCCGAGCTGGGAGAGCCGGAATTCCGCCGTATCGAGGAACAGATCGTGGCGGAGGCTCTGACCCACGACGGGATCGTCTCACTTGGCGGTGGTGCCGTGATTTCGCAGGCGACCCGTGACCTGCTGGCAGACCATAACGTCGTCTACCTCGAGATCAGCATTGCAGAGGGGGTCCGTCGTACAGCGGGTAACAATTCGCGCCCGGTGCTCCAGGCGGATGATCCTGAGGCTCATTACCGCGCGCTCTATGAGGCTCGCCGCGCTTTCTACGAAGATGCAGCCACTTTCAAGGTGCGTTCCGACGAACGTTCCCCGCAGCGCGTTGTAGCCGAGATCCTCAGTTACCTCGATGAAACCTGCGACGAGGCTTAACTGGCGACTCTTAAAAGGCGGCAGCTAATCACTGCCGTATAACCAGCAACTCCATACATTTCTTACGCTAACGACTAGGGACTGACAATGAACTCAACCCGCACAATCCGTGTTGAAGGCCCATCGCCGTACACGGTGACCATGGGGCATGGACTCACCGAGCAGATTGCGGAGGCCGCTACCTTTGCCTCCCAGGTTGCGGTAATTCACCAGGGGAGCGTTCAAGAGCTGAGCTTCGGCGTCATCAAGGCTCTGGCAGACAAAGGAGTCGACGCCTTTAGCATCCAGATTCCGGATGCGGAGGAGGGCAAGACGCTCGCAGTTGCTGAAACAGTTTGGGACACTTTTGGTGAACGCGGTCTGGGCCGGCGTGACGCGGTAATCGCGATTGGCGGCGGTGCAGCTACAGACTTCGGTGGATTCGTCGCCGCCGCGTGGATGCGTGGAGTGAAGGTTATCCAGGTCCCGACGACGCTGCTCGGCATGGTCGACGCGGCTGTCGGCGGTAAGACCGGTATCAACACTGCAGCCGGCAAGAACCTGGTCGGCGCTTTCCACGAGCCTGCCGCGGTGTTTTGTGACCTTGACGTCCTGCGCACCTTGCCGAAGGCCGAGCTGATTGCGGGCTCGGCAGAGATTATCAAGGCTGGTTTTATCGCGGACACGAAGATTCTCGATCTTTACGAGGCAAACCCGCAGGCCTGCCTCGATGTTGACGGTGACCTGCCAGAACTGGTCGAGCGCGCGATTGCTGTCAAGGCACGCGTGGTCGCTGAGGATCTGAAGGAATCTGGCCTCCGTGAGATCCTGAACTATGGCCACACTTTCGGTCATGCCGTTGAGCACTTTGAAAACTACCGCTGGCGCCATGGCCATGCCGTAGCTGTAGGCATGGTTTATGTTGCCGAGCTGGCCAAGATCACCGGACATATTGATCAGGAACTCGTAGACCGCCACCGTCGCATCCTAGAGTCCATTGGTCTGCCAACGACCTACCAGACAGGTCGTTTTACCGAGCTCTACGATGCGATGACCAGGGATAAGAAGAACCGCGACGGTGCGATCCGATTCGTTATTCTAGAAAACCCCGGTGAAACAGCCCGTCTTGAAGGCCCGGGAATGGATGACCTCGAGCGTGCATACGAACTGCTCTGCAACAATGGGTACGCCGCATCGGAGGAGTCAGCCCGCTCATGACCTCTCTTCGCGCAGCAACTGATGCCACAACGGCGATTCCGACCGTGCTTGTTCTGAACGGCCCGAACCTCGATCGTCTGGGCAAGCGTCAGCCAGAAATTTACGGTGCCACTACTTTGGCCGATGTCGAATCTGAACTTCGCACCCTAGCCAAGGAGCTTGGCGTCGTAGTGGATTGCCGCCAATCCAACTATGAAGGTCAACTCATCGAGTGGGTTCATGAAGCTGCCGACTACGGTTGGCCAGTCATTATCAATCCAGGAGGGTTGACACACACCTCCGTCGCCCTGCGTGACGCGCTTGCCGAAGTTGCCGACGGTGCGGGCTTCCACGAGGTCCATATTTCAAACATTCACGCCCGGGAGGAGTTTCGGCACCACTCGTACCTGTCAGCGCTTGCCGCGGGCGTTATCGTCGGGTGCGGAACTGATGGCTATTCCATGGCACTGAGAAGGGTGAGTACGACACTATGACAGATATCTCCACGAACTACGCCGCCCGCCGAGCTGCTCTTATCGACGCATTGTCCGACAACGACTGCGACGGTTTCCTCACAGTCGACCCGACGCATGTTGGCTGGCTTACGGGATTCCACGGCTCGAATGCTGGTTTGATTGTTGCGGCCAGTGGGGAAGCGCTGCTTTCCACCGACGGCCGCTATACGGTTCAGGCTGGCAAACAGGCACCGGACGTGGAGTTACTCACCGCTCGCAACACCGGCGTGGCACTCGTCGGTCAATGCCGAAAGCTGGATATCTCGCGTCTTGGTGTTGAATCTGAGTTCCTCACTATGGCCGCTTACCAAGAGCTAGAGGATGCCCGGCCACAGGCACTCGAGCTGGTATCGACTACGGGCGTCGTCTCTAAACTGCGGGAGGTCAAGTCCGATACGGAACTCGTCGCTCTGCGCCACGTCGCCGACATCGCGGTCCGCGCATTCGAGGACTTGCTTCACGACGGCATCGTGGTCGCCGGCCGCACGGAGCGCGAAGTCGCCGCAGAGTTGGAGTACCGCATGCGCATGCATGGCGCCGATCGGCCTAGCTTCGACACGATTGTCGCGAGCGGCCCGAATTCCGCCAAGCCACACCACGGAGCGGAAGATCGCGTAATCGAGGCAGGTGACCTGGTCACTATTGACTTTGGCGCCTTTGCCGGGGGCTACAACTCAGATATGACACGTACCCTCTTTGCCGGTGAGGCGGGAACGTCGTCAAGCGAAAACGATTCGAACAATACGTCGTCAGATTTGGACGGCGCGATTGTTGCCGGGGTGGAGTTCGCAGACGAGAAGGCCCGAGAGATTTACAATGTCGTGCTGGAAGCCCAGCTGGCTGGCGTAAAAGCGGCCGTGCCAGGGGCTGATGTTGTGGCTGTAGACGCAGCATGCCGGGACATTATTGAAAAGGCTGGTTATGGGGAGCACTTCGTTCATTCCACCGGCCACGGAATCGGTATTGAGGTGCATGAGGCTCCATTTGCTGGTCGCACCGGCAAGGGGAAGTTGGCAGCTGGCATGACGTTGACCATCGAGCCTGGTATTTATGTGCCGGGGTTCGGCGGTGTGCGCATCGAAGATACGTTGATTATCACCGACACCGAGCCGGAAATTATTACGCAGCTGTCGAAACCGCGAGCCTAACATCACGGCGTTTTATTTTTCTCTCGATGAGATACGGAGTATCGTGGTTTCGTCAGAGAGCTTTTTAACAATTTCAGGAGAGTTTAGTTGGCTACCACCGCAGATTTTAAAAACGGTCTAGTTATCAAGCACGACAACAAGCTTCAGCAGATCGTGGAGTTCCAGCACGTCAAGCCAGGTAAGGGTCCGGCATTCGTCCGCACCAAGCTGAAGGACGTTCTGACCGGCAAGGTTGTTGACAAGACTTTCAACGCTGGCGTCAAGATTGAGACTGCTACCGTCGACCGCCGCGACATGACGTACCTGTACCACGACGGTGAAGGATACGTCTTCATGGACGACAAGACCTACGACCAGATTTCCATCCTGGACGCTCAGATGCCGGAGGGTGCTAAGTTCCTGCTTCCGGAAACCACCTGCCAGGTGTCCTTCCATGAGGGCAACGTTCTTTTCGCTGAAATGCCTGTTTCGGTTGAACTGAAGGTTGAGCAGACCGACCCGGGTCTGCAGGGCGACCGCTCCACCGGTGGCACCAAGCCGGCAACTTTGGAGACTGGCGCTGAGATTCAGGTGCCGCTGTTCATCGAAACCGGCGACGTACTGAAGGTCGACACCCGTGACGGCTCCTACCTGTCCCGCGTCAACCACTAATTCCCTCATCTAGTTCACCCTTTTGTTGAGAGCGATACATACACATCCATGACTGAAAAGGATCACAAGTCCGTCGAGACCCCGGATGCGCAGGAGTCCGCGAAAGTTCGCGAACCTAACTACAAGCGCCACGGCGCGCGCTACCGTGCGCGCCGTCGTGCGGTAGATCTGCTATTTGAGGCCGAGCAGCGAGGCGTCGACGTCGTCAAGCTTCTTGAAGAGCGGCTGGAAATGGTCCGTAATCCCGATCTGGATGTGAATCCAATTGCGGAGTACACCGAGCAGATCGTGCGCGGTGTAGCTGCGGAAATTATCGGTATCGACTCGACGATTTCTTCGTACCTGACGGAGGAGTGGCCGCTGCGCCGTCTACCAGCAGTCGACCGTGCTATTTTGCGTCTTTCCACCTGGGAGCTGTTCTACAACTCCGACGTGCCTCCGCGTGTGGCCGTGGTGGAAGGCGTTGAGCTGGCATCGGAATACTCCACTGATGTGGCGGCACCGTACATCAACGCAGTTCTCGATGCCGAGGCCAAGATTGCCGACCAGGCACGCCTGGCAGCAGCAGCTGTTAGCACTTCGGTGGGCGAGTCCCAGTTCGACGAGGCTATTCAGGCACAGGCTGCTGCAAATGAGGAAGCTGACAAGGCACTGGCTGACTCCGATGAGATGGCTAAGATTACCGGCCTGGACATGAGCGATATTGCCAAGCTGGTGGCTGAAGACGTGGCTAAGAGCGAGAACGGGTCCTAGCCAATCAAAGCGGCCGGGCTCACTGCGAGCCGATCACAGTCGGTTCTCGCGGATTGTCTGAAACTCCAAGTCCCTTTTTTGGGGGCTTGGAGTTTTGTTGCATTTAGAGGCAATTTAAGTGTGAGTGCTATTCTGGTCAGCGGAAGTTTGCACCGCGACCGTAGTTGCGGGTCACGCAAACTGATAATCAAATATCCACAATCAAGACATCCTTTAACGGACCGCACTGAGAGGCGGGGAAGGAGGTCACGATGAGCGAAGGAACGCCGCAAACAACCGAGCTGCTCAATGCAGACGAAGTTGCACGTACCATCGCGCGCATCGCGCACCAAATTATTGAAAAAACTGCGCTGGATAGCCCAAATGCTGGGCGCGTAGTTCTCCTCGGCATTCCATCTGGTGGCGTACCGCTGGCGGAGAAGCTAGCCGATTTGATTGAACAGTTCTCCGGCATTCGCCCGGAAACTGGATCGCTTGATATCACCCTGTACAGGGATGACTTGCGCAAGGGCCCGCACCGCGCCCTGCAGCCCACGAACATTCCAAACTCCGGAATCGACGGCACCACCGTTGTTCTCGTAGACGATGTCCTCTTCTCAGGTCGCACGATTCGCGCCGCACTCGACGCTATTGCTGACATCGGTCGCCCACGAGTAATTCAGCTTGCAGTGCTGGTTGATCGTGGTCATCGTCAACTACCAATTCGCGCCGATTACGTCGGTAAGAATCTGCCAACTTCCCGCGACGAAGACGTCGATGTGCTGGTAGAGGCACTTGACGGCCGTGACGCGGTTATTCTCACCCGGGCGGAGGAACAGTGAAACACCTGATTAGCATTGCGGATTTGACCAAGGATGAAATTGTCGGCCTGATGGATGAGGCCGATCGTTTCAAGGAGGTCATCCGCGGTCGGGAAATTAAGAAGCTGCCGACCCTGCGTGGCCGCACTATTTACAACCTCTTTTACGAGAATTCCACGCGTACCCGCTCTTCTTTTGAGACTGCGGGTAAGTGGATGAGCGCCGATGTTATTAATATCTCGGCTTCCTCTTCCTCTGTGAAGAAAGGCGAGAGTCTGAAAGACACCGCGCTGACTTTGGATGCTATCGGCGGCGATGCCATCGTCGTTAGGCACCCATCGTCGGGCGCGGCACAGCTGATCGCCAAGTGGACTGAGGAATTTGGCAACGGCCCATCGATCATCAACGCGGGTGACGGAAAGCACCAGCACCCGACGCAGGCTCTCCTGGACGCGGTGACGTTGCGTCAGCGCCTCGGTGGAATTGAGGGGCGCAAGGTCGTCATCGTTGGCGATATTTTGCATTCTCGCGTCGCTCGCTCTAACGCCGATCTGCTGAGCAAGCTCGGCGCCGAGGTCGTGTTCGTCGCGCCACCGACGCTGCTGCCGTTTGGCATCGAGACCTGGCCGGTGCGTGTTGCCTACCGCATGGAAGACGAGATCCGCGATGCTGATGCCGTGATGATGCTCCGCGTTCAGCAGGAGCGCATGAACGGAGGCTTCTTCCCATCCCATCGCGAATACGCCACTCGCTACGGGCTGTCGAAGGCTCGCGAGAAGATGCTTCGCGACGACTGCATTGTGATGCACCCAGGCCCGATGCTTCGTGGCATGGAAATTAACGATGCCGTCGCTGATTTGCCGCGCACTGCCGTGCTGCAGCAGGTAGCCAACGGTGTCCACGTCCGCATGGCAGTTCTTTTCACACTGCTGACCTCAGGTGTTTCCACCAACTTGGAAGGGCAGGCATAAATGTCGAATCGCAATGAGTATGACGAAGCCTCGTACCCCGAGGTAGGACCATTGGCAGCACCCGCACGGGGACAGCTGCTGCTGAAGGGTGTGCGTCCCTACGGTGAAGGCGAAGACGTCGACGTCTTGATCGAAGATGGCGTTATCGCTGAGATTGGAGAAAATCTCACGGCCGAGGACGGGGTAGAGGTCCTGGAGTTCGACTCCCTCGTTCTCTTGCCAGGCCTGGTTGACATCCATGTGCACCTGCGGGAGCCGGGTCGTGAAGATACGGAAACCCTGGCCACTGGTTCCGCTGCCGCAGCACGCGGTGGTTTCACCGCAGTGTTCACTATGGCCAATACCGCGCCGGTAACCGATGACCCCTCGATTGCTGAGTCGGTGTGGCTCAAGGGCCAGGCGCTGAACCTCTGCGACGTTCACCCGGTCGGATCCATTACTAAGGGGCTGAAGGGCGAGACGCTGACTGAGTTCGGCATGATGGCAGACTCGCAGGCGAAGGTACGCATGTTCTCCGATGACGGTAAGTGCGTTGACAATCCGCTGATTATGCGCCGCGCGATTGAATACGCCCGCGGCGAAGACGTATTGCTGGCGCAGCACTGCGAAGATCCGCGTCTGACCGCAGATGCATCGGCTCACGAAGGTCCGACCGCCGCACGACTCGGCCTGACCGGGTGGCCGCGCGTAGCTGAGGAGTCCATCGTGGCCCGAGATGCCATTATGGCTCGCGACTACGGCGGACGCATGCACATCTGCCACGCTTCCACCGAAGGCACGGTTGAGCTGGTCAAGTGGGCAAAGGAGCATGATATTCCGCTGACCGCCGAGGTTACCCCGCATCACCTGATTCTCACCGATGAGAAGTTGGAGACCTACGACGGCGTCTACCGCGTCAATCCGCCGCTGCGTGAGCAGCGCGACACCCTGGCTCTGCGTCAGGCTCTGATTGACGGGATCATTGACTGTGTCGCTACCGACCACGCTCCGCACGGCTCTGAAGAAAAGTGCTGCGAGTTCGAGCACGCTAAGCCCGGCATGCTTGGTCTGGAGACCTCGATGCCAATCATCGCCGAAGAATTCGTTTTGAAGGGCGATTGTGATTGGCGCTGGCTGGCCAAGGTCATGAGTGAGCGTCCCGCTCAAATCGTGAAGCTACCGGGGCACGGCCGTCCGATTGCTGTCGGTGAGCCTGCCAACCTGACCGTTGTTGACCCGGGCAAAAAGTGGACGGTCCGCGGCGAAGACCTGGCGTCGAAGTCTGAGAACACTCCATATGAGGAAATGGAGATGGCCGTGTCCGTGGCAGCTACCGTGCTGCGCGGTAAGGTGACCGCTCTTAACGGAGAGGTCGCTGGATAATATTCATGTCAACGCATAAACATTCACATGCGTCCCGTATGATTAATGTAAATTCCTCGCACGCTACCCAACTGAAAGGCAATAACGTGAGCAACGAGTCGCAGGCCGCGGCCGCTACAGCGGCAGTCCTGGTATTGGCAGATGGCCGAGTGTTCCGCGGACGCGGTTTCGGCGCCACCGGTACAACCCTGGGTGAGGCAGTTTTTACCACCGCTATGACGGGCTACCAGGAAACCCTGACGGACCCGTCCTACCACCGCCAGCTGATTGTGGCTACCGCACCACAGATCGGCAACACCGGTTGGAACGATGAGGACTACGAGTCCCGCGGAAACAAGATTTGGGCAGCTGGCTTTATTATCCGCGATTTGTCGCGCATTCCCTCCAACTGGCGCTCGGAGCGCAGCTTGGAAGATGAACTGAAGGCACAGGGCATCATCGGTATCCGCCAGATTGATACCCGCGCGCTGGTTCGCCATTTGCGCGACAATGGCTCGATTGCCGCTGGTATTTTTTCCGGTGAGGACGCACAGCAGCCCGTCGATAAGCTGGTGGAAATCGTTCGCGCTCAGCCTGCGATGAAGGGCGCGGACCTGGCTCGCGAGGTCAGCACCGATGAGGCCTATGTCGTGGAACCACAGGGGGAGAAGAAGGCACGTGTTGTGGCCTACGACCTGGGCATCAAGTCCAACACCCCGCGTGAGCTGGCTAAGCGTGGCCTGGAAGTCGTAGTTGTTCCGGCTAACACTCCGTACGAAGATATTAAGAAGGAATACCAGCCGGACGGTGTCTTCTTGTCCAACGGCCCGGGTGACCCGGCAACTGCTGATGAAATGGTTGCGGTCGCCAAGGCTGCCCTCGATGACGGCATGCCGCTATTCGGTATCTGCTTCGGTAACCAGATTCTTGGCCGCGCACTCGGCCTGAATACCTACAAGCTGGTCTTCGGTCACCGCGGCGTCAATGTTCCGGTGAAGGACCACCGCACTGGCCGTATTTTTATCACCGCTCAGAACCACGGCTTCGCACTTGAAGGCAAGGCCGGCGAGAGTTTCGATACCCCGTGGGGCGAGGCAGAGGTTACGCACACCTGCCTTAACGACGACGTCGTGGAAGGTGTCGCACTGAAGAACGGCATGGCCTTTTCTGTGCAGTACCACCCGGAGTCCGCAGCCGGCCCGCACGATGCGCACTCTCTCTTTGATGACTTCCTGGCGCTGATCCAGAAGGTCGATTTCAACAAGTCCGCAACCGGAAACTCGAACAAGTAGGAAAGGGCTAAGGGACCTAACACCATGCCACGTCGTACAGACATCAACCACGTACTGGTTATCGGCTCCGGCCCGATTGTTATCGGTCAGGCCTGCGAGTTCGACTACTCCGGCACCCAGGCTTGCCGCGTGCTGCGCGAAGAGGGCCTGAGAGTCACGCTGGTCAACTCCAACCCGGCAACGATTATGACTGACCCGGAGTTCGCAGACTCCACCTATATCGAGCCGATTGAAACCAAGTACATCGAAAAGATCCTGGCCAAGGAAGCTGCAGAGGGCAACCCGATTGACGCTGTCCTGGCAACTCTCGGTGGCCAGACTGCACTGAACGCAGCTATTCAGCTGGACCGCGAGGGCATTCTGGAGAAGTACAATGTCGAGCTGATTGGTGCTGATATTCCGGCCATTCAGCGCGGTGAGGATCGCCAGATGTTCAAGGACATCGTCGCCAAGATTGGTGGCGAATCCGCTCGTTCCCGCGTCTGCCACAACATGGAAGAAGTCCATGAGACTGTTGCAGAGCTCGGTCTTCCGGTCGTTGTTCGCCCGTCGTTCACCATGGGCGGTCTGGGTTCCGGTCTGGCCTTCAACCAGGAAGACCTCGACCGTATTGCAGGTGGCGGCCTGGCCGCATCGCCCGAGGCCAATGTTCTGATCGAGGAGTCCATCCTCGGCTGGAAGGAATTTGAGCTCGAGCTCATGCGCGATGGCGACGACAACGTTGTCGTGGTCTGCTCCATTGAAAACGTTGATGCCCTCGGTGTCCACACGGGTGACTCGGTGACTGTCGCTCCGTCGATGACTCTGACCGACCGCGAGTTCCAGACCATGCGTGACCAGGGCATCGCAATTCTGCGTGAGGTCGGCGTTGACACCGGTGGCTGTAACATCCAGTTCGCCATCAACCCGAATGACGGCCGCATCATCACCATTGAGATGAACCCGCGCGTCTCCCGCTCGTCGGCGCTTGCTTCCAAGGCAACTGGTTTCCCGATTGCAAAGATTGCTGCCAAGCTGGCTATCGGCTACACCCTCGATGAGATCACCAACGACATCACCGGTGAAACCCCGGCAGCGTTTGAGCCGGTGCAGGATTACGTGATTGTCAAGGCTCCACGCTTTGCTTTCGAGAAGTTCCCAGGTGCTGACGACACGCTGACCACCACCATGAAGTCCGTCGGTGAGGCCATGGCTATCGGCCGTAACTACATCGGCGCGCTCGGTAAGGTTATGCGTTCGCTGGAGAACAAGCCAGCTGGTTTCTGGACTGTTCCGGATGAGGACTTCGCAGGTGAGCGCGCAAGCGATGTCAACGCTGTCCTTGAGGATCTGAAGCGTCCGACTGAAGGCCGCATCTACGACGTTGAGCTGGCTCAGCGTTTGGGTGCATCCATCGAGCAGATCCACGAAGCTTCCGGCCTGGATCCGTGGTTTATCGCCGAGATGGAAAACCTGCAGGATATCCGCAAGGAGCTTATCGACGCTCCGGTGCTGACCTCCGACCTGCTGCGTGAGGCTAAGTACTGGGGACTGTCCGACGCCCAGATTGCTGCGCTGCGTCCGGAATTGGCCGGGGAAGACGGCGTGCGCGAGCTGCGCTGGCGCCTGAACATCCACCCCGTATTCAAGACTGTCGATACCTGCTCCGCCGAGTTCGAAGCACAGACTCCGTACCACTACTCGGCATACGAGCTGGACCCGGCTGCTGAGTCCGAGGTCGCCCCGCAGACCGAAAAGGAAAAGGTCATCATCCTCGGTTCCGGTCCTAACCGCATCGGCCAGGGTATTGAGTTCGACTACTCCTGTGTCCACGCGGCGCTCGAGCTCTCCCGGGTTGGGTACGAGACCGTCATGGTCAACTGCAACCCGGAAACGGTTTCCACCGACTACGACACCGCAGATCGCCTCTACTTCGAGCCGTTGACTTTCGAGGATGTCCTCGAGGTCTACCACGCTGAGAGCCAGTCCGGAAAGGTCGCAGGCGTCATTGTTCAGCTCGGTGGCCAGACCCCGCTGGGCCTGGCGGAGCGTCTGCAGGCCGCAGGTGTTCCGATTGTCGGCACTAGCCCAGAGGCAATCGACCTGGCTGAGGACCGCGGTGAGTTCGGCAAGGTGCTGGCTGAGGCCAAGCTGCCGGCGCCGGAGTTCGGTACCGCCACCTCCTTCGCAGAAGCTCGCCAGGTTGCCGCTGGTATCGGTTACCCGGTGCTGGTCCGTCCGTCCTACGTCCTCGGCGGCCGTGGCATGGAAATCGTCTACGATGAGGCCACTCTGGAGGACTACATCAACCGCGCTACCGAGCTGTCCAATGAGCACCCGGTACTGGTTGACCGCTTCCTGGACAGCGCCATCGAGATTGATGTTGATGCACTGTGTGATGGGGAAGAGGTCTACCTCGGCGGCGTTATGGAGCACATCGAGGAAGCCGGTATTCACTCCGGCGACTCCGCGTGTGCGCTGCCTCCGATGACTCTGTCTGCAGGCATCATCGACAAGGTGCGTGAATCCACCAAGGCACTGGCACACGGCATCGGTGTCAAGGGCCTGATGAACGTTCAGTACGCACTCAAGGACGAGACGCTCTACGTCATCGAGGCCAACCCGCGTGCATCTCGTACCGTACCGTTTGTCTCCAAGGCAACCTCAGTTCCGCTGGCTAAGGCCGCGTCCCGCGTCATGATGGGCGCTACTATCGCGGAACTGCGCGAAGAGGGCATGATTCCGTCCAACTTCGACGGTGGCTCTCTGCCTGCTGACGCTCCGATTGCGGTTAAGGAAGCCGTCCTGCCGTTCAACCGCTTCCGCGACTTCGAGGGCCGCGCTCTCGACAGCCTGCTGAGCCCGGAGATGAAGTCCACCGGTGAAGTCATGGGCCTGGCCGACAACTTTGGTGCCGCTTTCGCCAAGGGCGAGCTGGCCGGTTTCGGTGAGCTGCCGACCGAGGGCACGATCTTCGTCTCGCTGGCCAACCGCGATAAGCGCACTCTGGTCTTCCCGATCCTCACGCTGGCGGATATGGGATTCCGCATCCTGGCAACGGAGGGTACGGCCGGTATGCTGCGCCGCAACGGTGTTGAGTGTGAGGTCGTCGCAAAGCGTACGACTGATTCCGAAGCACCGACGGACGAGCGCGACATCGTCGACATGATTCGCGACGGTGAGGTTGACATCATTATCAACACCCCGTCCGGTTCTGCTGGCGCACGCTCTGACGGATATGAGATTCGCGCTGCTGCTGTGAGCCAGGGCGTAACTTGTGTGACCACCGCTCAGGGGGCCGTCGCCGCACTGCAGGGCATTCTGGCACTGCGCAACGGTGAGATGAGCGTTAAGGCTCTGCAGGAACTCCACCCGGCAGAGTTGGCTGCTCAGGAGCAGGCCTAACATGACCGCGAAGGCTGAAGGTTCCGCAGTGCGGACAGTCAAAGGTTTCGGCGATCGCCTCAGCGAGGTTGTCGCCGAGCGCGGTCGGCTCTGCGTGGGCATCGACCCGCACCCGGGGCTGCTGGATGCCTGGCAGTTGCCGCATTCGGCTGACGGTCTAGAGCGTTTTGCCGCCACATGCGTCGAGGCGTTCGGTGACATCGTTGCCGTCGTCAAGCCCCAGGTGGCGTTCTTCGAAGCCTACGGTTCCAAGGGCTTTGCCGTCCTGGAGCGGACGTTGGCGGATCTGAAGGACGCCGGTGCGCTGTCGATTGCAGATGCCAAGCGGGGCGATATCGGTTCGACGATGGCTGCATACGCTGATGCCTGGCTGTCGGATAGCTCGCCGCTAGCCGCCGACGCACTGACGGTATCTCCGTACCTTGGGTTCGGTGCTCTTGATCCGGCGGTTTCGTTGGCGTTGGAGAACGGACGCGGCCTGTTCGTGCTGGCCGCAACGTCCAATCCGGAAGGTGCGTCCGTACAGAAGGCGACGGTTTCGGGTGAGAGTTTGGCTCAGACCATGGTCAACCAGGCAGCCGCTATTAATGCCCGCCAGATTGACGCTGGTGCAAAGGCGGGCAGCATCGGCGTTGTTGTTGGCGCAACGCTTGACGACGCCCCGGTGCTCAGTGACCTGCGCGGTCCCATTCTCATGCCCGGTGTGGGAGCTCAGGGTGGAACCCCGGCCGATGTAGATCGTCTGGCAGGGGAATCCAAGGGGCTTGCACTGCCAAATATTTCGCGTGCAATTCTCTCCGCTGGGCCTGATCCTGCTGCGCTGCGGCGCGCAACTATTGAAGCTGCGGCTCCGTTCCTATCCGAGAGTTAGCAGCGAATCGACGATTTGGCAGAAGCCCGCAGGGCGCACCTCATAGAACAGGTGCCCCTGCGGGCTTCTTCCGTACCTAGCTGCCGAGATTTTCCTAATGAGCCTCAGGTGGCGGCGGAGTAGGTATAGGCAAGTTACTGTGACGATTCCTGGAAGATTTCGTACAAAAACCGTGGTCAATTTCCATTCTCCTGGGCAAACGGTGCTACAATCGCCGGAGTTGGTTGACCACGACCGAAAGGTAGGGCGGATAAAGCCCTGGTGTCATTTTTATCGACACCCCGTCAGCATTTGCCTCAACAACCGGTAAGTGCGGTACGGTCTCCAATCGTTAAGCACGGTGTCGTTGCCTGCCCTTGGTGGACGCGAGGCTCGTGCAAGTAAATAAGAAGCTAACCAATCTATTTTTACGGAGGAACACGTGGCCCTTCCGCAGTTGACCCCGGAGCAGCGTGCAGCAGCACTCGAGAAGGCAGCTCAGGCCCGCAAGGTACGCGCAGAGCTCAAGGACAAGCTGAAGCGTGGCGCTATCGACCTGCCAGAGGTTCTCAAGCAGGCTGACGAGAACGAGATCATCGGCAAGATGAAGGTCTCCGCTCTGCTCGAGGCTCTGCCGAAGGTCGGCAAGGTCAAGGCACAGGACATCATGAATGACCTGGAGATTGCTCAGACCCGCCGCCTGCGTGGCCTGGGTGACCGTCAGCGTCGCGCTCTGCTGGAGCGCTTCGGCTACGCAGTGGAGGACTAGTCGCAGTGGCCGGGAATGAAAACGGTCAGCTGGTAGTCCTCGCCGGCCCTGCCGGTGTGGGAAAATCCACTGTTGTCAGTCGGCTCCGTGCCGAGGTTCCCGGACTGTACTTCAGCGTTTCTATGACCACCCGCGCCGCACGGCCGGGTGAGGTCGATGGCCGCGACTATTTCTTCGTGACCCCGGAGAAGTTCCAACAGCATATTGATGCAGGAGAGATGCTCGAGTGGGCTGAAATCCACGGTGGTCTGCAGCGTTCTGGTACGCCGCGTGGCCCGGTGGATAAAGCTCTCGCCGAGGGACGTCCGGTACTCGTTGAGGTGGATCTGGCGGGAGCCCGCTCCATCCGTAAGGTAGCGCCGAATGCTCACCTGCTGTTCTTGGCTCCGCCAAGCTGGGAGATTCTCGTCAGCAGGCTCACTGGTCGTGGCACGGAAACCGAGGCGCAAGTCAAGCGTCGCCTGGAAACCGCGCGAGTGGAAATGGATGCTCAGCACGAATTCGATGAGGTTGTTGTCAACGACAATGTCGATGATGCTGTGGCGGCCATCGCTCGGGCGCTGACTACTGGCAAGTAACAGGGCGACTCCACATCATCGATAGTAGAAATCGTTTCCAAGCAATGGTGTTTCTATTGCTACGACGGTTCCTATTGTCACCCCAGTAACTCACGTTCTATTGAGGAAAGATTTCTCGTGACCCAGGAAAATACCGCCACCGAGGCAGTGTTCGACCCGCCAATTGGTATTACCAATCCGCCGATCGATGAGCTGCTTGGTAAGGCTTCTTCGAAGTACGCTCTGGCTATCTTCGCTGCCAAGCGTGCACGCCAGATTAATGACTACTACCAGCAGATTGACGAAGGCATGCTGGAGTACGTTGGCCCGCTGGTTACTCCGGGGGTCGCTGAGAAGCCTCTGTCCATCGCTCTTCGTGAAATCAACGCTGGTCTGCTGGACCACACTGAGGGCTAGAGCATTTCCTTAAGGGGAGATATCTGTATGCATGCCGCCGGTAATGCTGACGTATCCGAATGTTTAAAGGTTGTCGTCGGGGTTGCCGGCGGCATCGCTGCATATAAGGCCGCACACGTTGTTCGTGGCTTCAAGGAACTCGGTCACGATGTTCGCGTCGTTCCCACCAAGTCCGCATTGAACTTTGTAGGTGCGGCTACTTTCGAGGCGCTGTCGGGGAACCCGGTGTCGACTACGGTTTTTGACGCAGTCGATGAAGTTCAGCATGTCCGGGTGGGGCAGGAGGCCGACCTCGTCGTCGTGGTTCCCGCGACTGCCGACTTTATGGCGCGTGCCGCACACGGGCGTGCCGACGACCTTCTCACCGCAACTTTGCTTGTGGCGACCTGCCCGGTGGTTCTGGCCCCTGCCATGCACACCGAGATGTGGAACCATCCAGCTACGCGGGATAATGTCGCGATTCTTCGTCGCCATGGCGCTATTGTCCTCGATCCGGCCCATGGCCGTTTGACTGGTAAGGACACCGGTCCAGGTCGTTTGCCAGAGCCAGAGCAGATAGTTTCACTGGCATTAGCGGCAGTCGAGAATCCGCGCCACTTCCGCCGCGACTTCGAGGGCGTGCGCTTCATGATTACTGCCGGTGGCACCCGTGAGGCTATCGACCCGGTACGTTTTATCGGCAACCACTCCTCAGGGCGTCAGGGCTTCGCGCTAGCTGAGATGGCAGCACAGCGTGGCGCTCAGGTCACTGTGGTGGCAGGACATACAGATCAGTTGCCGACACCGCTGGGCGCGAATGTTGTAAAGGTTGATTCCACTTTGGAGATGGCCGAGGCCGCCCACGAACACTCCAAGTTGGCCGATGTCTGCATTTTTGCCGCTGCCGTCGCCGACTTCCGTCCGGCATCGACCGCTGGGGCCAAGATGAAGAAGGGCGTCGCAGACGACGCTTTGAGCAACATCCAGCTCGTAGAAAACCCTGACATTCTGGCTACCACTGTGGAGCGTCGTAAAGCGGGCGAGATTCCGGCAACCACGACGATGGTGGGCTTTGCAGCTGAGACCGGCGACGAGACGACGACGCCGCTCGAGCTTGCGAAGCAGAAGATTGTGCGCAAGGGCTGCGATTTGCTTATGTGTAACGACGTCTCGGGTGGGCAAACTTTTGGTGCGCCGGACAATGTCGGATGGTTGCTGTCTCTCGATGGCGAGCAGTGGGACGTGCCGCGAGGCTCAAAGTTCTCGGTAGCCGGTTCGATTTTGGATGCAGTCTCCGAGCTGCGACAGGAACCTCAGCCAGCGGAGTAGCCGGTGCCTACTACGGCGACTGAACCGCTTGGTCTATAATTATCGAATCAAACGAAAACCCACGCCGCAGCGACACCGCAGGCGTGGGGAAATGATCTAGAAGAAAGTTGTACTGCTCGTGGCCTCTAATCTTCGGCTGTTTTCCAGTGAATCTGTTACCGAGGGGCACCCAGATAAGATTTGCGACTCGATTTCGGACTCCATCCTTGACGCTATGCTCGCGCAGGATTCTGCATCGATGGTCGCCGTTGAGACTGTGGTGACTACCGGTTTAGTCCATGTTGTTGGCGAAGTTCGCACGAAGAGCTACGTTGACATCCCCGGTATTGTCCGGAGTCGACTGAAGGAGATCGGTTTCGATTCTTCTGAAAAGGGCTTTGACGGCAAGACCTGCGGCGTCTCCGTTTCGATCGGTGAGCAGTCCTCAGATATTCACGACGGTGTGCACACTTCTCTGGAAGCACGCAGCTCTGATGGCGAAGTCGAAGCAGAAGATCTCAAGGGCGCTGGCGACCAGGGGCTGATGTTCGGCTACGCTACCAACGAAACTCCGGAGTACATGCCGCTACCGATTGCGCTGGCACACCGCCTGGCTCGCCGCTTGACGCAGGTACGCAAGGAAGGCATCGTCCCATCGCTTCGACCGGATGGTAAGACTCAGGTCACCTTCGCTTACGACGAAGACAATAACCCGGTGTACTTGGACACTGTTGTGGTGTCCACGCAGCACGACCCGGATGTGACCCAGGAGTGGATTACCGAGCAGATTAAGACTCACGTAGTCGATTGGGTGCTCGACGACGCTAACTTGCGCGAGCGCTTTGTTACCGATGAATTGAAGCTGCTGGTCAACCCGTCTGGCCAATTTATTATCGGTGGGCCGATGGGCGATGCCGGCCTGACCGGCCGCAAGATTATCGTCGACACCTACGGCGGTATGGCTCGCCACGGTGGCGGCGCATTCTCGGGTAAGGACCCGTCAAAGGTGGACCGCTCCGGCGCTTATGCCACCCGTTGGGTTGCGAAGAATGCCGTGGCTGCGGGTCTGGCTGACCGCCTGGAGATTCAGGTCGCCTACGCTATCGGCCGCGCTCGCCCGGTAGGCCTTTACGTCGACTCTTTCGGCACCGGTCACGTTTCAGACGACGCCATCCGCGAGGCTATCAACAAGGTCTTCGACCTTCGTCCGGCCGCTATTATTCGTGACCTGGACTTGCTGCGCCCGATTTATGCGCAGACCTCCACCTACGGTCACTTCGGCCGAACTGACTTGGACCTGCCGTGGGAGCAACTCAACCGTGTTGAAGAGCTCCGCGCAGCCGCTGGCCTGGGATAAACACCACCCGCCAGCATGACCCTGGGGTGGGGAAGTAGAGTAAGATTCTATGACCGACGCCCCCTTCGCACCCGCCGCCGCAGCTGAGAATCTGCCAGTCGCGCGGGTGCTTCCACTTTTGGGGCTGCCGCAGTTGGATCGCCCCTTCGATTACCTGGTTCCGCGCGCGCTAGCGGAGGAAGCGGTTGTCGGTTGCCGGGTACGGATTCGATTCCACGGCCAATTGGTCAATGCGCTGGTGCTGGAGCGCTGTGCCACGCCCACTCACGACGGCAAACTGTCCTATCTCAAGGATGTCATCAGCTCTGAGGTTGTCTATCCGCCGCAGCTTCGACGGTTGGTGGATTCTCTGGCGGAGTATTACGGCGCAACACGCTCAAACATCATTCGCTCCGCCATCCCAACCCGCCATGCACGGGCCGAACGTGCCCGCAAGGAGAACATGCCCCCGACGTGGGAGGAATTGGGAAAGCTTGCCACCGAGGATCCGGATCTTTCCGCTTGGGGCAACTATGTCTTCGGCGAATCCTTTGTCGATTCCGTCCGCAAGGGCGCCCCGGCACGCGCAGCGTGGCAGCCAGTTCCAGGGGAACAGGTGGCAGCCATGCTCGCCGCGCTCAGCGTTTCGGTCGCCCGCGATGGTGGCGGTGTTCTCATCATTGTGCCGGACGCACGCACGCAGGCACACTTCGAGAGCGCTTTTCGCGAGCTCATTTCTGCCCGTCAGCTCACTCTTCTCGGGGCTGGTCTCGGTCCCGAGTCCCGCTATCGCCGCTACCTGGATATCCTGCACGGCCAGGGGCGCATAGTCGTCGGAACGCGCTCGGCAGCGTACGCCCCAGTGCAGAATCTGCGTTTAGCAGTGATTGTCGATGATGGCGATGACAACCTCGTAGACCCCCGCGCACCCTACGTCCACTCTCGCGAGGTGCTGGTCACGCGAAGTGCGCAGGAGGGATGCGCTCTTATTTTTGCATCGTATAGCCGTACAGCAGAGGTGCAGCTGCTGGTCTCCTCAGGTTGGGCGCACAATCTGGTTGCAGGCGCCGACGCCCTCGCTGAATCCATGCCGGAGATGATTGCCTCCACGGACACTTCCGAAGACCCGGATGACGTGAGTAGGGGACGCCTTCCTGCCATCGCTTTTCGACGGGCAAAAGCCGCGCTGCGCGAAGAGCTTCCGATTCTGGTCCAGGTACCCCGCAAGGGATATGTACCGACATTGTCGTGTCGCTCCTGTGGCGCGCCTGCGCGCTGTCGCTGGTGTAACGGTCCACTGGGAATTCCACCGTCCGATAACCCGGACGATCCGGCGCCGCCGACCTGTCGGTGGTGTGGCCGCATCGACATCCACCACCGTTGCCATAGCTGCGGTTCCACCAAGATTCGGCCAGTCGTGGTCGGCAGTGAACGTACGGCGGAAGAGTTTGGTCGTATTTTCAGTCCATTCCCAGTCGTCGCTTCCTCTGGCGAACGGATTGTTGACGACATTCCCGAAGGCCCGAGGGTCGTGGTGGCCACGCCGGGAGCCGAGCCTTATGCGCCGGAGGGCTACGGAGCAGTGATGCTGCTGGACACTTGGGCGATGCTCGGCCGGCAGGACTTGCGCGCTCATGAAGAGGCCTATGCGCATTGGTCTCGAGCTGTCACGCTTGCGCGCCCGCGGGAGCGAGGAGGGGCAGTGGTTATCGATGCGGATGCTGCAGTCCCGACTGTGGCCGATCTTCTGGCATGGGACGCGGTAGGCGCTGCGAACAGGGAATTGGCCGACCGTACAGCCGCCGCTCTGCCTCCGGCCTTTCACGTGGCAGCGGTGGACGGGACTGAAGAGGGCCTGCGTAACTTCATGGAGTCCCTGGAGGTTCCATCGGGCGCGGAAATCCTGGGGCCGGTAGACCTTCCCCGCAACGCCAGACCACCAGCAGGCGTGGAACCGGGTACACCTATTCAGCGGATGTTGGTGCGCTGTGACCGTCGGCAAGCACGGGCGGTGGGAGCGGCGTTGAAGGCAGCACAGGTCGTTCGAGCGACCAGGAAGGACCCGACGCCGGTGCGCGTTGTCGTCGATCCGATTAATTTCGGCTAGCTGCTAAAATGAGCGCGTTATCGCTTGATTCACACCAGTTTTCTTGGAGGCTCTAAGTTCATGGCAGTTCGTGAGGTACGTCTTTTCGGCGATCCGGTGTTGCTGTCCAAGGCGGATACCGTCACTGATTTCGACGCGACGCTGTCGCACCTGATTGATGACATGTTCGACACGATGGACGAGCAACAGGGCGTCGGGCTCGCGGCAAACCAGGTCGGTGTGCTGCAGCGCGTTTTCGTCTACGACTGCAATGGCACCCGCGGGCACATCGTCAATCCGGAATGGGAAGCCATCGGCGACGAGACTGTCCACGAAATCGAAGGATGCCTATCTATCCCGGGTATTAATGGACCCGTGACTCGACACGCACGTGTGCGCGTTACTGGCCAGGATCGCCACGGCACACCGGTGAGCTTCGAAGCTGATGATTTGCTGGCTCGCTGCGTGCAGCATGAAAGCGACCACCTGGACGGTGTGCTGTTTTTGAAGCGTCTCGAGGGCGACGAGCGCAAGACCGCGATGCGTTCTCTGCGTGAGCAGGACTGGTTCCTCAACCGCGGTTAACTCACCTGCGCCTAGCCCCCTGGGTGTGGCGCCCCGAGTTTCATCACTAGATTAACTAGAACAACTAGGTCCACCAGGAAGGAATCCACTTACTGTGCGCCTGATTTTTGCCGGAACCCCGGAACCCGCTGTCGTTGCCCTGAAGAAGTTGCTCGAAGACTCCCGTCATGACATCGTCGCTGTTCTCACTCGCCCCGATGCCCGCCGTGGCCGCGGCAAGTCGCTTTCGCCCTCGCCGGTGAAGGCTCTGGCCTTGGAACACGACATTCCCGTGCTCACCCCGACGACCCTGCGCGATGGGGAGATCCAACAGCAAATCCGCGAACTAAATGCCGATTGCATCCCGGTGGTCGCCTACGGCAATCTCGTGCCGGAGGATTTGCTCGATGTACCGACGCACGGCTGGGTCAATCTGCATTTCTCGCTGCTTCCTTCTTGGCGAGGTGCCGCGCCGGTGCAGGCAGCTATCGCCGCTGGCGACGAGGTCACGGGTGCCAGTACCTTCCGGATTGAAAAGGGCCTGGATACCGGACCAGTTTTCGGTACCGTCACCGAAGCGATTCGCCCGACCGATAATGCCGACGACCTCTTGACCCGCCTGGCATACTCCGGCGCGGATCTTCTAGCCGCCACCATGGACGGCATCGAAGCCGGTGCGTTGCGTCCGACCGCTCAGCCAGAACAGGATGTCAGCTACGCCGCTAAGTTCGGGCCGGAGGATGCCCGAATCGTTTGGACTCAGCCGCGACATCTTCTTGACCGCCGCGCTCGTGCATTCACGCCTGCCCCAGGTGCGTGGACGACTCTCGACGGTGCACGTTTGAAGGTCGGAGAGCTCACCCCGCTTTCCGACGAGGACAGCGCCGCGGTCGACGAGGTGCGAAAGGCAGCTGCTCCGGAGGCGGCAGCCGCCACACCGGGTGAGTTGGTAGTGGAGAAGCACCGAGTATCTGTGCGTTGTGCCGATGGCTATGTGCAGCTGGTGAAGGTGCAGCCACAGGGTAAGAAGATGATGGATGCGTCCGACTGGGCGCGAGGTAGCCAACCCGGCGGAAAGGTCTGCGAGTAAATGGGCAACGACAAACCCCGCCACACCGGTGGCGGACGGCAGCGCGGCAACCGCAGCGGACAGAACCGCAATGACCGCAACCGTAACCGTGACAACCGAGGTGGGGACAATCGCGGTGGCATTGACCAGCCGCGCAAGGTCGCACTGAAGGTACTAGCCGACGTTCGCGAGAATGATGCTTACGCGAACCTGCTGCTGCCCAAGTTGCTGAAGGCACACAAACTCAAGGGTCGGGATGCTGCTTTTGCAACGGAGCTGACGTACGGCACACTGCGGGCGGAAGGCCTGTTGGATGCCGTGATTGAGGCATCGTCGTCACGCCCGTTAAGCGATATTGCTGGACCGGTGATGGATGTGTTGCGCCTGGGCACGTACCAGCTGCTGCGTACGCGCGTCGACGCCTACGCTGCGGTCGATACCTCGGTGCGGGCAGTGGCGAAGGTGGCGGGACCTGGTGCGCGCGGCTTTGTCAATGCCATTTTGAGGAAGGTTTCCTCGAAGACCGAAAGCGAATGGGTGGCTGAGATTGCGCCGAATCCTGCGACCGATCCGATTGGCTACGTAGCGATGAAGCATGCCCACCCGCGCTGGATTGCGATGGAGTTTGCCCGCGCACTCGGTGCACAAGCCGGTGAGCTGCAGCAGGCACTCGCTGCCGACGATGCGCGCCCGTTGGTGCACTTGGTCGCTCGTCCGGGCGAGATTACGGCTGAGGAATTGGCACTGATTACCGGCGGTGAAGAGGGACCGTGGTCGCCGTACTGCGTGCGCTTGGATTCCGGTGCCCCAGGAGAATTGGAGCCGGTCCGACAGGGCTTGGCTGCGGTGCAGGACGAGGGTTCTCAGCTCATTGCGCGTGCCGTCACCATGGCACCCGTTGCCGGTGAAGACAGCGGCCGCTGGTTAGATCTGTGTTCCGGCCCCGGTGGTAAGTCAGCTTTCATCGGCGGCATCGCAGCTATTGAGGGCGCGAAGCTCGACGCTGTTGAGGTATCGGCGACTCGCGCAGAACTGGTGAAGAAGGCCACGGCCGGGCTGCCAGTGACTGTAACCGTTGCGGATGGTCGCGATACCGGGCTGGAGGCAGGCTTTGACCGCATCTTGGTAGACGCACCGTGCTCTGGCTTGGGCTCGCTCCGCCGTCGCCCGGAAGCGCGCTGGCGGAAGTCGCCGTCCGATTTGAACTCCTTGACTGCGCTGCAGTTTGAACTGCTCAGTGAAGCTGTGCATCTGGCACGGCCGGGTGGCATCATCGTCTATTCCACGTGTTCTCCGCATCTGCGTGAAACCAGGGGCATTGTCGATAGGGCAGTGACGGAATTGCCGGTGACGGAGCTGAAGGCACACGAGCTGGTAACGCCGATGACCGATGTCGGACCGTATCCATCTGTGCAGATGTGGCCACACCGCCACGGTACCGATGCGATGTTCTTCTCAGTTTTGCGCAAGAACGACTAGGCTCAGAGGTTATGAGCGCACCAATTATTGCCCCGTCCATTCTCGCTGCTGACTTCGCTCGCCTCGACCGCGAGGTTGAGGCTGTAGCCAATGCAGATTGGCTGCATATCGACGTCATGGATGGCCACTTCGTTCCCAACCTGTCCTTCGGCGCTCCGGTGCTGGAGGCCGTAGCTGCGGTGACGGACAAGTACTTGGATGTCCATCTCATGATTGAGAACCCGGAGAAGTGGGTCGACACCTACATTAAGGCGGGGGCGAGCTCCGTTATTTTCCATGTGGAAGCCGCCGACGACGCCATCGCACTGGCACGCCACATTCGTTCCCAGGGCGTGAAGGCCGGGTTCTCGCTGCGCCCGGGTACCCCAATTGAGCCGTGGCTGGATCACCTCGCCGAATTCGACGAGGTGCTGGTCATGAGTGTCGAACCCGGTTTCGGGGGCCAGTCCTTTATGCCGGATCAGCTAACCAAGGTCGAGAAGCTGCGTCAGCGCATTGATGCCGAAGGTCTGGATACTCTGATCGAGATTGACGGTGGTATCTCCGCCAAGACCATCGAATCCGCTGCCGCCGCCGGTTGCGACGCCTTCGTTGCAGGGTCGGCCGTTTTCGGCGCTGATGATCGTGCGGCGGCTGTCGATGAGCTGCGCGCATTGGCCACTACTGCTGCAACTAAGTAGACGGCGGTGAAGCACGGTGGCACAGTTTCCGGATCTCGTCTCCGCACAGCCGCTGACTGACGCTCAAGCTATGGCATTGGCCATAGAAGCCGGCCAGCGAGTTCGGGGCACCACCTATCCCAATCCACCGATTGGTTGCGTCATCCTCGATACCGCAGGGATTGCGGTAGGAGTGGCCGGAACTGAGCCGGTAGGTGGCCGACACGCAGAGCCACAAGCATTAGAAATGGCGGGGGCACGAGCTCAGGGCGGTACTGCAGTGGTCACACTAGAGCCGTGCAATCATATCGGCCGTACACCACCGTGCACCGAGGCACTTGCGGCAGCCGGAGTTTCCCGCGTCATATTTGCGGTCGCCGATCCTAATCCCGTGGCCGCTGGCGGCAGCGAGTGGTTGCGATACAAGGGAATCGACGTGGTCGAGGAGTTCCAACGCAATCGTGTGGCGGATGGCTATCTGCGTCCATGGTTACACTGGCAGCGCACTCGGCGCCCACACATCACGCTGAAGACGGCGGGCACGCTGGATGGTTTCGCCGCCGCTACCGACCGCACCTCGCAGTGGATTACGGGGGAGCAGGCGCGGGCACGGGTACATATCGATCGTGCACGTCGGCAAGCGATTGTCGTCGGAACGGGAACAGTGCTCGCTGACAATCCGCGATTGACCGCGCGCACACCAGACGGCGAGGAGCTGTCAACGCAACCCCTGCGCATCGCGATCGGCACCTCGGAGGTCGCCGCCGATGCGAATATCCGCGGCGATAACTTCCGCCACATTCGCACTCACGATGTGGAAGTGGCGCTGGAGACAATGGCGGATATGGGCCTTATTGACGTCCTGGTAGAAGGCGGCCCACGGCTCGCCAGCGCTTTCTTGGAAGCCGATGCTGTCGACGCGATTGAGTCCTACATTGCCCCGGCGTTTCTCGGAGCTGGTCTGCCGGTGACATCGGCCAATCATGAGACCACCATCACTGACATCTCCCGTTTCCGCACCGTCGCGGTCGAGACTCTGGGGGATGACATTTTGATTACGGCACTCCGCAGTGGCAAAGATCGCGGGTAGACCGGCTAGAGTTAATTTTGTAAAAATCTTTCAATTTATAACAAACGGTAAAGGATTTTCCTGACCACTATGTTTACGGGAATTGTTGAGGAACTCGGCGAAATTCGCGAAATCCACCGCGAAGCCGATTCCATTACTCTGACCATTCGCGCGACCACCGTGCTTGACGACGTGCACCACGGTGATTCCATTGCTGTCAATGGTGTTTGTTTGACCGTCGTGGAGTTTGGCGATGATTTCTTTACCGCTGATCTCATGCAAGAGACTCTGGATAGGTCGAGCCTCGGCCAGGTTGAGGTCGGCTCCAAGGTCAACCTCGAACGTGCAACCGCAGTGGGTCAACGCCTCGGCGGCCATATCGTGCAGGGACATGTCGATGGCACCGGCGAGGTTATTTCGCGCACGCCAGGGGAGCGCTGGGAAGTAGTGCGGATTTCGCTGCCGGAGCATCTCTCCAAGTATGTCGTGGAAAAGGGCTCAATTGCCGTGGATGGTACTTCGTTGACCGTCTCTGCAGTAGGCGAGGGGTTCTTTGAGGTCAGCCTGATACCGACGACGCTGACGGACTCCGTTATTGGTTCGACCGCGGTAGGCGCCAAGGTCAATTTGGAAGTCGATGTGCTAGCCAAGTACGTCGAGAAAATGTTGGAAAGATAAGCTACAAGACTGTGATTAAGTTCGATTCTGTAGAGCGGGCCATTGCGGACATCGCAGCCGGTAAGGCCGTGGTCGTCGTCGACGATGAAGATCGTGAGAACGAGGGCGACATCATCTTCGCCGCCGAGAAGGCAACGCCTGAACTTGTTGCCTTTATGGTTCGCTATTCCTCTGGTTACATCTGCGCGCCGCTGACCGCCGAGGACTGCGAGCGTCTGAATTTGCCACCGATGGTGTCAGAGAATGAGGATGCCCGCGGTACCGCATACACAGTGACCGTGGATGCCAACACCGGTACGACCGGTATTTCCGCCACAGATCGTGCGAACACCATTCGTACTCTGGCTGACCCCACGTCGAGCCCGCACGATTTCACCCGACCAGGACACGTGGTCCCGTTGCGAGCTCGCGATGGTGGCGTCCTCGTCCGTGCCGGCCACACCGAGGCTGCGGTCGATCTCGCCCGCCTGGCAGGGCTTCGTCCTGCTGGCGTGCTGTGTGAGGTTGTCTCCGAGGAAGACCCGACCGGTATGGCGCGCGCGGAGGAACTGCGTCGCTTCTGCGACAAGCACGATTTAGCGCTGATCTCCATTGAGCAGCTGATCGAATACCGTCGCCACAACGAGCACTTGATTGAACGCGTTGTCGAAACCAAGCTGCCGACCGACTACGGCGAGTTCCGTGCCATTGGGTACCGCAGCCTTATCGACGGTGTTGAGCATGTCGCTCTCGTTGTGGGGGATGTGTCTTCCAACGATGGTCAGGACGTCCTCGTGCGTGTGCACTCCGAATGCCTCACTGGCGACGCACTGGGATCTCGCCGCTGCGACTGCGGTCAGCAGCTGCGCAACTCCATGCGCATGGTTCACGAAGCGGGGCGTGGCGTCATCCTCTACATGCGCGGTCACGAAGGCCGAGGCATTGGTCTGATGCCGAAGCTGCAGGCCTACCACTTGCAAGATGAAGGCGCTGACACCGTTGATGCCAATCTTGCGCTCGGTTTGCCGTCGGATGCACGTGAGTACGGCACTGGTGCACAGATTCTGCAGGATCTTGGAGTCACCACTATGGCGCTGCTGACGAACAATCCGACCAAGCGTGCCGGCCTAGGCGGATATGGGTTGGAGATGAGCCGCCGAGTCCCGGTGCCAGTTGAGGTCAACGAGGATAACTTGAAATACTTGTTGACAAAGCGCGAACGCATGGGCCATGAACTTCCTTGGTTGGATGAGTACATGGAGACCCACGGCATTTCGACAGAAGGAGCACAGTAGATGAGTGGCGCAGGTCTTCCTGAAATTTCCGTTCCCGATTCCACTGGTGTGACCGTCGGTCTGGTCACCTCTCACTGGAACGAGGAGATTACTGGGCAGCTTCGTCGTGAAGCGCTGTCCCAGGCCGAGGAGGTCGGCGCTGTAGTCACGGATGTGACTGTCGTCGGTGCTCTGGAGATTCCGGTTGTGGTGCAACAGCTCGCGCGAACTCACGACGCCGTGGTGGCGCTGGGGTGCGTTATCCGCGGTGGTACGCCGCACTTCGACTATGTCTGCGACTCGGTGACTGAGGGCCTGACGCGGATCGCACTGGACTGTGAAACGCCAGTTGGCAATGGTGTGTTGACCTGCAACACTGAACAGCAGGCAATTGATCGTGCCGGCGGTGAGGGCGCCGCGGAGAATAAAGGTCGCGAGGCCATGGCCGCAGCGCTGCATACCGTCGCAGTGTTGAAGTCCCTTCGTGAAGGTGGAGCTGAGTAAGAATGGGTAACTCCGAACGCCACAGCAATTCGACTGCCGTCGACACCGGTAGCGAAGACAAATGGCTGTTGGAAATCACCTCGCAAAAGCTGCGTCTGTGGGCGATTATCGCTGCAGTTATGGTTTTCGCTATCCATATCTTCATGGGTATCGTGGTGGACTTTGGTAACACCGGAGCTTCGGTGACCTTTATTGACCAGCTGGCTTTCCCAATGATTGGTTTGATCATCGCCGGGGTAATCCTGCTGCTGACTCGGGCTCGCGTTCGCGTAAATGCCAGGGGTGTGGAAGTCCGCAATCTACTCAATGCGAAGTTTTACCCGTGGGCCGATATCTACGGCCTGAGTTTTCCAAAGAAGTCCCGCTGGGCTCGCTTGGAGCTGCCTGACTTTGAGTTTGTGCCGATGCTCGCGATCCAGTCGGCCGACGGCAGCCGCGTCGTGGAAGACATCCGCCGGTTCCGTGAACTTGAAGACAAGTTCATGCCGGAGGACTAACCCAAGGACACGTTTTAAGGACACCGTAAGTGACTGACCCTTCTCAGTACCGTCCCGCCCCCGGCACCATTCCCACGGAGCCGGGGGTGTACCGTTTTCTCGATTCAACCGGGCGCGTTCTCTACGTCGGCAAGGCGAAGAATCTCCGTGCGCGTTTGTCTAACTATTTCCAGGACTTAACTCGGCTTCATCCCCGCACCCGCCAGATGGTGCAGTCCGCTTCGAAGGTGACGTGGACTGTCGTCCACAATGAAGTCGAAGCGCTGCAGTTGGAGTACACCTGGATCAAACGCTTTAATCCGCGGTTCAACGTGATGTACCGCGACGACAAGTCGTATCCGATGTTGGCCGTCAGCGTTGGAGAGCTGTACCCGCGGCTCTTTCTCTACCGAGGACCGCGCCGGAAGGGCGTGCGTTATTTCGGGCCTTATTCACACGCGTGGGCTATCCGAGAAACGCTCGACTTGCTTACACGAGTTTTCCCAGCCCGCACCTGTTCAAAGGGAGTCTTCAACCGGCAGCAAGCCCTGGGGCGGCCCTGTTTGCTCGGCTATATCGACAAATGCTCGGCGCCTTGTGTCGGCCGTGTCAGTGCCGAGGAACACCGCGAAATTGTCCGTGGTTTTACCAGCTTCATGTCGGGAAATACGGGCCCGGTCACGAGGCGCTTAAAGAAGGAAATGGAGGAAGCTGCCGGCGAGTTAGACTTCGAGCGCGCCGCTAGTCTGCGCGACAACCTCGCTGCCATCGACAAGGTCATGGAGCGGCAGTCAGTCGTGCTTTCCGACGCCGCCGATGCCGACTTTATTGCGCTAGCAACCGACGAACTGGAAGCGGCCGTGCAGATTTTCCATGTTCGGGCGGGACGCATTTACGGTCAGCGCGGCTGGGTAGTGGAGAAGTCCGGCGAGTACGCGACTACGGAGTTTCGAGAGGGAGAAACTGACCCCAGCTTGGGTGGGCTGCTAACGCAGTTCCTGACACAGTTCTATGGCGACGCCGCCAAGCACGCGGATGTCGACGGCGATGAATCAACCACTGCCGCCCAGGTTGTGCCACGCGAAATTCTCGTTCAGGCCACGCCCGACGATCTTGACGAGGTTACTGCATTTTTGGCCGATATTCGTGGCACCAATGTAGATATTCGCGTCCCACAACGCGGTGACAAGCGGACGCTCATGGAGACCGTGCAGAAAAATGCAGCTGAAGCGCTACGCCAGCACAAGCTAAAGCGAAGTGGAGATCTAACTACTCGATCGCAGGCTCTCTCCGAACTCCAGGACGCGCTATTTATGGATGAAGCGCCGCTGCGCATCGAGTGCACTGACATCTCGCATATTCAGGGCACCGATGTGGTGGCCTCGTTGGTGGTCTTCGAGGATGGATTGCCCAAGAAGTCCGACTACCGCCGCTACCGAATCAAAGATGCAGCGGGTGACGGTCGCTCGGACGACGTCGGTTCTATCGCTGAGGTGGTGCGCCGTCGTTTTCTGCGCCATAACGAGGACAAGCTCGCCATGCCCGATGATGCAAGCGAGATGTTCGTCGAAGAGACGACTGATGCCGTCGATGAGCAGTCGCGGAGTAACCGCAAGTTTGCCTACCCGCCACAGTTGTTCATCGTCGACGGTGGTGCACCGCAGGTCGCAGCCGCACAGGCGGTCCTCGATGAACTCGAGGTCACCGATGTGACGTTGGTGGGAATTGCCAAGCGCTTAGAAGAGCTGTGGATTCCCGACGATGATGAGCCGCTCATTCTGCCGCGTAATTCGGAAGCGATGTACCTAATCCAGCGAATTCGTGATGAGGCGCACCGCTTTGCCATTAATTATCACCGTCAGCAGCGATCTAAACGCATGCGCTCGTCGATGCTTGATGGCATTAAGGGGCTGGGGCCAGCACGCCGCAGTGAGTTGGTCAAGCACTTTGGTTCCGTTGCGGCGCTGAAGAAGGCCAGCGTCGAGCAGATCGAAGAAGTGGCTGGTTTCGGGCCGATGCTCGCGAAAACTGTTTACGATTACCTCCATCCAGACGAGAAGTCGTCAGAGCCAAACTCGGATGTCGGTCCGGGAGAGTAGGCGTAGAAGTAGGTAAACAAGTGGCTAAAACCGCACTTGAAACAGTGCTAGGGGGTTTACTTCCGCTAGTAAAACCGAGAGCGGTTGGGCGGAATTGTATTAGAGTGATGGCATGATTACTTCGGGTTATTCCCCTCAGGCTGAAAAGTCACTTGTGTTGATTACCGGCATGTCCGGTTCCGGACGCAATACGGCCGCCAGCGTCTTGGAGGAGATGGGCTGGTATGTCGCAGACAACCTGCCCCCGGAGTTGATTATGCGCATGGTCGAGTTGTCGTTTGAAGCGGACTCTCCAGTAGAGCGCCTCGCTATCGTCACCGACGTGCGCTCGCGCGCGTTCGCCGGCAGTTTGGGGGAGGTGCTCGACGGACTCCGCAATGAGGGGCGCCAGCCCTATGTCATCTTCTTTGATGCCAACGACGACACCCTCATCGCCCGCTACGACTCTGTCCGCCGCACCCATCCGCTGCAGGAAAATGGCACGCTTTCACAGGGTATTGCCGCTGAACGTCAGATGTTGCTGCCAATAAAGGGCATGTCGGATTTAGTAGTGGATACCTCTGACATGAGCGTGCACGATTTGCGCCGTGAGTTAGAGCATCAGTTGTCGGATACCGCTAGCAAGATTCAGCAGATCACCATCGAATCCTTTGGGTTTAAGCACGGTGCGCCGCGCGATGCCGACATGCTTTTCGACGTCCGTTTTCTCCCCAATCCCTATTGGGTACCTGAGCTGCGTGCGGGCCGCGGTACCAACAAAGCCGTGGCCGACTACGTGCTGTCCCAACCTGAGTCTCAGGGGTTTTTGGACAACGTCACAAACTTGATTGAATTGGTTTTGCCCGGGTACCGCCGTGAGGGCAAGGGTTTTATGACTATCGCTGTGGGATGCACCGGAGGCCATCACCGAAGTGTGGCCATGTCGGAGGCGCTGGCTAAGAAGCTCGAGGGAGTTTCCGGGATCAACGTCAACGTCGTCCACCGCGATATTGACCGCAACTAGCGGTTTTCGTGGAGGTGTAGAAATTGACATCAATTACCAGTCTGGGTGGCGGTCATGGTCTATTTGCCACGCTGAGAGCTGACCGTCAGGTTGCGGACCATGTCACAGCGGTGGTCACAGTTGCCGACGACGGCGGATCCTCGGGTCGCCTTCGTCGTGAGCTGGGGCAGATTCCCCCTGGAGATCTTCGCATGGCACTCGCCGCGCTTTCCGCAGATACGGAAAAAGGCGATCTGTGGGAAAAGACACTGCAGCACCGCTTTGGCGGAACTGGCGCACTGGCAGGGCATGCGATTGGCAATCTGATTATCGCTGGCCTCACCAGTGTGATGGGAAATGAAGTCGACGCGCTTGACGAAATTGGCCGGTTGCTGCAAATCCGGGGTCGCGTCGTGCCCATGTCGCCGATCCCGCTAGAGATTGAGGCCGAAGTCGTTGGCTTGGAGCAGGATGCTCGCGTTGTGCGCCAGGTCCGTGGCCAGGTCGCAGTGGCCACGACACCTGGCCAGGTGCGCCGAATCCGGCTGATTCCTGAGACTCCGCCGGCATCCGAGGAGGCCATTGAAGCTATCCTCAATGCCGATTTGGTGACGCTGGGTCCGGGTTCGTGGTTCACTTCGGTTCTGCCACATCTTCAGGTGCCCGGGCTGCGGGATGCTCTGCAAGAAACCAATGCCACAACCGTCGTGGTGCTGAATCTTGTCGCCGAGCCGGGGGAGACCGCCGGTTTTTCTTCCGAACGGCACATCCATATGCTCACGCAGCATGCACCTAACTTGAAGCTCAATTACGTGCTTGTCGACGACAACACGCCGCTCGCGGATACCGAACGAGAATACCTGCAGCGAGCGGCGGATAGCCTAGACGCGCAGGTTGTCTTCGCCGATGTGCAAGAAGTTGATGACCACGGAGCTCTGACGGGTCGGCATTCGCCGGAGAAACTAGCTGTCGCACTTCGTCAGTTCCTCTAAAGCGTCCGGCCAATCGAGGATTTTTATGCATTCTCCTGCGAGGATGCAACAGACAATCAACTAATTGCCACTCGATTGGTTCCGGATACTATCCTTGAGGTTTATTGCTAAAGCTCAAATGGGGTTAATTTCACCTAAATTAACCAGGCTCAAACCCAGCTCGTACACATGAAATGAGGATGGACAGCATCGTGGCATTGACGGCGAAGGTCAAAGACGAACTAGCCCGCGTGTCAGTTTCGCAGGAAAGCGCTCAGGCAGCGGAGATTGCGACCCTGTTCCGCTTCGCAGGAGGACTCCACCTGGTGGCAGGTTCGATTGTGCTGGAGGCTGAGTTGGATTCCGGCGCTGTCGCACGCCGCCTGCGCTCCATGCTGGCCGAACTCTACGATGTCAAAGCCAGCCTCAATGTCTTGTCTCCCGGTGGCTTGCGAAAGACCTCGAAGTACATCGTGCGGGTAACTGATGGCGCGGAACTCGTCGTTAGGCAAACTGGCCTGATTGACTCTGCGGGACGTCCCGTACGTGGGCTACCACGCAAGCTGATCATGGGGCAGAAAATTGATCAAGAAGCTGCATGGCGGGGTGCTTTTTTGGCACATGGTTCACTGACTGAGCCGGGGCGTTCCTCAGCTTTGGAAGTCACTGCTCCTTCTGCTGAAGCGGCACTCGCATTGGTGGGATGTGCTCGTAGGCTCGGAATTACGGCTAAGAGCAAGGAGAATAAGTCCCGCGGTGGCGATCGCGTAATCATCCGGGAGGGCGATGCAATCGGTGCGCTGCTGACGCGAATGGGGGCCCAGACTACTCGCCTGCAGTGGGAAGAACAGCGTATGCGTCGTGAAGTGCGAGCGACGGCCACCCGCTTGGCAAACTTCGACGATGCCAACCTGCGGCGCTCGGCTCGTGCGGCCGTTATTGCAGCAGCGCGAGTAGAGCGTGCTTTAGAGATTCTCGGTGACGATGTACCAGACCATTTGGTGTCTGCAGGACAGCTGCGCATCGAGCACAAGCAGGCTTCACTGGAAGAACTTGGGCAGCTGGCCAATCCGCCAATGACCAAGGACGCCGTCGCAGGACGCATCCGCCGTTTGCTCTCCATGGCGGACAAAAGAGCAAACGAACTCGGAATTCCCCCCACAACTGCAGTCGTTACAGACGAACTTTTTGACAAAGAAGTTGACGAGTAAAGCACCTGTTATGCCTAGTCAGGTGCGTAATTTTTGATAAATCTCCGTTTATTTGGGGTTTTCGCACCAAACCACCGCTGCGCGAATGAAAAACCCAACGTACACTTCTGTAGTGAACCTGTTGGAGCGCAATCAGCGCCCTGACAAGTGGCATCGATTCGCCAATCCATTAAGGAGATTATTGTGACGGTTCGTGTAGGTATTAACGGTTTTGGTCGCATTGGCCGCAACTTCTTCCGCTCCCTGCTCGCTGCGGGCGCTGACCTGGAAGTCGTTGCTGTAAACGACCTCACTGATAACAAGACCCTGGCTCACCTGCTCAAGTACGACTCCATCATGGGCAAGCTTGACGCAGAGGTCACCTACGACGATGAGTCCCTCACCGTCAACGGCAAGCGCATCGCGGCATACGCTGAGCGCGACCCGAAGGACCTGCCGTGGGGCAAGCACGAGGTCGACATCGTCATTGAGTCCACCGGTTTCTTCACCGATGCCAACGCTGCCAAGGCTCACATCGAGGCTGGCGCCAAGAAGGTCATCATCTCCGCTCCAGCTAAGAACGAAGACGCAACCTTCGTTGTCGGTGTCAACCACACTGACTACGACCCAGAGAAGCACAACATCATTTCGAACGCTTCTTGCACCACCAACTGCCTGGCTCCGATGGCTAAGGTCCTGGACGACAAGTTCGGCATCGAGCGCGGTCTCATGACCACCATCCACGCATACACCGGTGACCAGCGTCTGCACGACGCTCCGCACAAGGACCTGCGTCGCGCCCGCGCTGCTGCACTGAACATTGTTCCGACCTCCACCGGTGCTGCAAAGGCAGTCGCTCTGGTTCTGCCGCAGCTCAAGGGTCTGCTGGACGGCTACGCACTGCGTGTTCCGACCCCGACCGGCTCTGTCACCGACCTGACCTTCACTGCGAAGAGCGAGGTCACCGTCGAGTCCGTCAATGCTGCCATCAAGGAAGCTGCTGAGGGCGAGCTCAAGGGTGTTCTGGGCTACAACGAGGACCCAATCGTTTCCAAGGACATCGAGGGCGACCCGCGTTCCTCGATTTTCGACGCACCGCTGACCAAGGTCATCGGCGATCAGGTCAAGGTTGTCTCCTGGTACGACAACGAGTGGGGCTACTCCAACCGCCTCGTCGACCTGGCTGTCTACGTCGGTGAGCGCCTCTAATAACTCACCTGGTTAATCCCAGACCCCGAACGGGCCGGGGTGGTTGCGCCTGAGTAGGGCACGCCACCCACGGCCCGTTTTTTACACACTTTCACAAGGATTTCATTGAGATGACTGTTAAGACTGTCAAAGACCTGATCAACGAAGGTATTGAAGGCCGTTACGTCCTCGTCCGCTCCGACTTTAACGTTCCGTTGAAGGACGGCGTTATCACCGATCCGGGTCGAATCGATGCTTCGCTGCCCACCCTGTCCGCGCTTGTCGAGGCCGGTGCCAAGGTCGTTGTTATGGCTCACCTGGGTCGACCGAAGGGCGAGGTTAAGTCCGAGTTCTCCCTGGCCCCGGTCGCTGAGGCGCTGTCTGAGCGCCTGGAGCAGTACGTCGCGCTCGCCGGTGATGTCTCCGGTGAGGACGCGCACGAGCGCGCAAATGGTCTGACCGAGGGCGATGTACTCTTGTTGGAGAACGTCCGCTTCGATCCGCGCGAGACCTCCAAGGACGAGGCAGAACGCGCCGAGTTCGCAGCCGAGCTGGCCGCACTTGTTCCGGACGGAGCATTTGTTTCCGACGGTTTCGGTGTTGTTCACCGCGCCCAGGCTTCCGTCTTCGACGTCGCTAAGAAGCTGCCGCACTACGCCGGCAACCTGGTTCAGGCTGAGCTTGAGGTTCTGCGCAAGGTTGCAGAGACCCCGGAGAAGCCGTACACCGTCGTGCTCGGCGGTTCCAAGGTTTCCGACAAGCTGGGCGTTATTGAGGCTCTCGCGCCGAAGGTTGACTCCCTGGTCATCGGCGGCGGCATGTGCTTCACCTTCCTGGCTGCCAAGGGCTACGCCGTTGGTGCATCCCTGCTGCAGGAAGAGATGATTGACACCTGTAAGGATCTGCTGGACCGCTACGGCGACAAGATTGTTCTGCCAACCGACGTAGTCGTGGCCGACAAGTTCGCTGCTGACGCTGAAAACAAGGTCGTCGATGCCACCGAGATTCCGGAAGGCTGGATGGGCCTGGACATCGGATCGGCTTCCGCCGAGGCATTTGGCAAGGTGCTGGCTGAGTCCAAGACTGTGTTCTGGAACGGTCCGATGGGCGTGTTCGAGATGGAGGCTTTCGCAGCTGGTACCCGCGAGGTTGCACAGGCGATCATCGATGCCACCACAAACAACGGTTGCTTCTCCGTCGTCGGTGGCGGTGACTCCGCAGCGGCAGTACGTACCCTGGGGTTGAACGAGGAGGGCTTCAGCCACATCTCAACCGGTGGTGGCGCGTCGCTGGAGTTCCTCGAGGGTAAGACTCTGCCGGGCGTCTCCGTCCTGGAAGACTAAGTTTTTTCACCACCGGATTTTCATCGCTTAAAAATCCGCTAATTGATAGGGAAGTGAATTCCACCACTATGGCACGTACACCATTTATTGCTGGTAACTGGAAGATGAACCTGAACCATCTCGAGGCTATCGGTGTGGTGCAGAAGCTCGCGTTCGCTCTGCCGAAGGAGTACTACGACAAGGTTGACGTCGCTGTCATCCCGCCGTTTACCGACCTGCGTTCGGTCCAGACTCTGGTTGAGGGCGATAAGCTCGGCGTCACTTACGGCGCGCAGGATGTCTCAGTCCACGAGTCCGGCGCTTACACCGGCGAGATTTCCGCATCGATGCTGGCAAAGCTCGGCTGCACCTGGGTCGTCGTCGGTCACTCCGAGCGTCGCGATATGCACGCAGAGAACGATGAGCTGGTCGCAAAGAAGGCCAAGGCAGCACTGCGCGAGGGCATGAACCCAATCGTCTGTGTCGGCGAGCCGCTGGAGGTCCGAGAGGCCGAAGAGCACGTCGAGTACGTTGTCTCTCAGGTCAAGGGATCCCTGGCTAACCTGACCAACGCTGAGCTGGCCAAGACCGTCATCGCTTACGAGCCTGTCTGGGCTATCGGCACCGGTAAGGTCGCATCGGCTGCAGACGCGCAGGAAGTCTGTGCAGCTATCCGCGAGACCGTCGCAGAAATTGCGGACGAGAACATCGCAAAGGAGATGCGCATCCTCTACGGTGGTTCCGTCAAGGCCGAGAACGTCGCTGAGATCGTCGGCAAGCCCGACGTCGACGGCGGCCTCGTCGGTGGCGCTTCGCTCGACGGTGAAGCATTCGCGAAGCTCTGCGCACTTGCTGCAGATGCCGCTCAGAACGCCTAAGTGCATATAAATTCAGAACAACTGATAAGATAGGCGTCATGCGCGACCCCGGATTGGTTTTATTGATTCTCATAAAACCGATTCGGGGTTATTGCCTTTAGGCGGACTCAACCCAGGCACACCGACTGGCAATGTTTTAGCGCAATACATTTCCCGTGGCTTTCCACTTGGAATGCCCGGCAATTTTCAAAGGACGTGCTCAATGAACGAACAAGTACATCGTGACACTGACCGACACACTGCAAGCAGTGAGCAATCTTCATCGACCGCTACCGCGAAGCAGCAGGACTTGCTCTGGGAGGATATTCGCCACCTGGGTCGAATTCTTGGGCAGGTAATCCGCGAGCAAGAGGGTGACGAGGTCTTTAACCTGGTCGAAAATGCTCGCCGTGCAGCCTTCGAACTCCATCGTGGCGATGGCGACATCGAGAAGCTCACCGGCCTCTTCCGCGATATTGACCCAGCCGAGGCAAGCCCTGTCATCCGTGCTTTCACGCACTTCGCACTTTTGGCTAACCTCGCTGAGGATTTGCACGAGGAGCTGGGCATCGAGGCATCTCTCGATGCTGGCGATCCACCGCAGGACTCCACTCTGGAGGCAACATGGCAGAAGCTTCGCGACGCCAAGGTTTCCAGCAGCGCCATTGCGGACATGATGGACCACATTGAGGTCGTCCCGGTTCTGACCGCACACCCAACGGAAACTCGTCGTCGCACAGTGTTCGATGTGCAGAAGCACATCACGGCCGCAATGCGGCGCCGCCACGAGATTCAGGCGGCCCCGATGAATGCGCGCACCGCGGACCGACTCGCTGAGATTGATGCCGATATCCGTCGCCGGATCCTGACGCTGTGGCAAACGGCTCTGATTCGCATGAACCGCCCGGATATTCGCGACGAGGTCGAAGTTGGTCTTCGCTACTACCAGCTTTCTCTGCTGGAAGCTGTGCCACAGATTAACCGAGACGTCGTCAAGCACTTGCGTCAGCTCGGCGGCAACAAGTTGCCGGCTAACCCAACGATTCGCATGGGCTCGTGGATTGGCGGTGACCACGACGGCAACCCATACGTGACAGAGGAGACGCTGCGCTATGCCTCCGATAGGGCGGCGGGTACGATTCTGCGTCACTACTTCTCGCAGTTGCACCTGCTGGAGCGCGAGCTCAGTCTCAGCGACCGCCTGACCAAGGTCACCGTGGATCTGGTCGCTCTGGCCAGCCGCGGCCACAATGACGTACCTAACCGCGAAGATGAGCCGTACCGTCGTGCGGTTCACGGTATCCGCGGTCGCGTGGCGGCAACAGCGGTGAACTTCTTCGACGAGTCCATCATCGAGGGCGACTGGTCGGAATTCACTCCGTATAACAGCGCCGAGGAGCTACTTGAAGAGCTCTCGATTATCGACGACTCACTGCGGTCCAGCCACGATGACCTCATCGCCGATCACCGCCTGCGCGATCTGATTGATTCAGTCGAAGTATTTGGTTTCCACCTGTACTCGATTGATATCCGCCAGAATTCGGACTCTCATGAGGAAATTCTCACCGAGCTGTTCTCCGCTGCCGGTGTGGTGGACAACTACGCGGGATTGAAGGAAGCCGACAAGGTCGAGCTGCTGACCAAGGAACTGCAGTCCTCCCGTCCGCTGGTTTCGACTTCCGCAGATCTTTCCGAAGCTACGGCTCGCGAGCTAGGCATTATGCGTGCGGCATCTCGTGCGGTGCGCAAGTACGGTCACGACGCGGTACCGCACTGCATCATTTCGATGTGTACATCGGTCTCCGACCTGCTGGAGCCGATGATTCTGCTCAAGGAAGTCGGTCTGATTCGCCCGAATGGCTCGCAGCCGACCGGTTCTGTTGACGTCATCCCGCTGTTCGAAACTATCGAAGACCTGCAGGCTGGTGCCGACGTCCTGCGTGCTGCGTGGGACATTCCGGTCTACCGTGCATACGTCTCCGCACGCGGAGATCTGCAGGAAGTCATGCTCGGCTACTCTGACTCCAACAAGGATGGCGGGTACTTCGCTGCAAACTGGGCGCTTTACGACGCGGAGGTCGCCATCGTGGCAGCCGCGAAGGACAACGACATTCGCCTGCGTCTCTTCCACGGGCGCGGAGGTACTGTCGGCCGTGGTGGCGGTCCGTCCTACGAGGCAATTCTGGCGCAGCCGTCGGGTGCAGTCCAGGGGTCCGTGCGTATCACTGAGCAGGGCGAGATTATCTCTGCAAAGTACGGTCACCCTGCAGCGGCACGCAGGAACCTTGCCGCGCTGGTTTCGGCAACGATTGAGTCGACTCTGCTCGACGTCGATGACCTGAAGAACCCAGCTCGCGCCCACGAGATTATGTCGGAGATTTCCGACCTGTCTCGCGAGGCCTACTCGAAGCTCATGCACGAGGACCCGGGCTTTATTGACTTCTTCACGTCGTCGACCCCGGTCGATGAGATCGGCAGCCTGAACATCGGTTCGCGTCCGACCTCACGCAAGCAGACCCAGACCATTTCTGACCTGCGCGCAATTCCGTGGGTACTGTCCTGGTCGCAGCAGCGTTCTATGGTGCCGGGCTGGTTTGGTGTCGGCTCTGCACTGCAGGAGTGGATCGGCGAGGACGAAGACGGTTCCCGCCTGGCTGAGCTCCGTCAGCTCAACGAGATTTGGCCGTTCTTCAATTCGGTGCTGTCGAACATGGCGCAGGTCATGTCCAAGGCTGACCTGAACCTGGCGCGCGCCTACGCTAGCCTGTGCCAAGATAAGGCCGACGGTGAGCGCATCTACGGCATCATCAAGGCTGAGTTCGACCTGACTTTGGAGATGTTCCTGAAGGTAACCGGGTACAAGCACCTGCTGGAGGACAACCCGCTGCTCAGGCGCTCGGTGGACATGCGCTTCCCGTACCTTATGCCGCTGAACATCATCCAGCTTGAGATGCTGCGTCGCTACCGTGCCGGCGATAATCGCGACAAGGTGCGTCGGGGCATTCAGCTGACCATGAATGGTCTGGCAACTGCACTGCGCAACTCCGGCTAGGGATACGGCTAGGGATACCTAGCCAGCGGAGCAATTGCGCTAGTATAGTTGGAGTTCTTAAAGAAGCGACGTTTCAAAAGGAAGTGCGCGTGTACCTCGCCATTCAGATTGTCCTGGTCATCACATCCATCCTGATGACGCTGTTCATCCTGCTCCACAAGGGTAAGGGTGGCGGACTGTCCAGCCTCTTTGGTGGCGGCATGCAGTCGAATCTGTCCGGTTCGACTGTGGTGGAGAAGAACCTTGACCGCGTCACTATTGTGACCGTGATTATCTGGTTGCTCTGCATTGTCCTGTTGCTGCTGTTCAATACTTTCGGCTGGTAGGTTCCGCACGCAGCACGCCCCACCGCAGGCCTTTAAGCAATAAAAATTCCCGTCGATAGCATTTCGCTTATCGACGGGAATTTGCTGTTTCTGGGCTGTTAGCGGTGAAGCGGAAGCCTAGAGCTGCGCAGCCGCAGCATCGTCAACAAAGACAACGGTTTCCTGAACACCGCGAACCCCGGCCGCCGGCCACTGCGCTGGGTCGTCCTGCTGAGCGATAGCTGCAATTGCCTCAGCCTTTTCGCCGCCCGCTACAAGTAGCCACACACGCTGAGAGCTGGCGATGGCCGGCATCGTCAACGTGATGCGGGTCGGCGGTGGCTTCGGGCAGTTATGCACGTCCACGACCAAGCGTTCCTGCTCAGCCAGCGCTGCGGTATGTGGGAAAATCGAGTTGATGTGTCCCTCTCCGCCCATACCAAGAAGGTGAAGGTCAAAGCCATTTGGAGCCTTCTCCCGAACGATAGCTTCGTAGCTTTCGGCGGCCTCCGTGGTGGTCACGCCGCTGTCGGCAGCGGCAAACTCGAAGATGTTTTCCTCCGGCACGCCGACAGGGGACAAGAGACGCTTACGAGCAGCCAACGCATTGCGATCTGCCGAGTCGGCAGCGACAAAGCGTTCATCTCCGAAGAACACCAGGACTCGGTTCCAGTCGATGTCTCCGGAATCGTCGGCAAGCGCACTGAGCAAAGCGGTACCTGCGCCGCCACCGGTGAGAACGACGCGTACGAAACCGTCATCGGTGACCGGAGAGGCGTTGCCATGTTGGACGGCGACAACCGCATCGATGAAGCGCTGACGTGCAGCCTCGACGATGCCCGCCTGGTCAGCGGCGCGGTGGAACTGAGGGGCAGGGACGGTATTCGACGCGTTATCGGTGGTCACTTGTCAGAGACTCCTGGTTCGTTAGCGAAGCTAGTTGTTGTGGACGTCGGAGGTTGCATTCCCACCGTGTGAATCTGGCTGAGGCCACGCAGGGCACGTCCGTAGGCAGTATCGTGGTCGAGGTGACGCAGCTCCTCTGCCAAACATTCGGAGCGTGTTGGACGCGATACTGCGACCTTGAACGGGGGTTTTTCTCCGTTGGTGACCGATGCAGTGGTGGCGCTTTCAATATCGATGCGCAAAGTCTGGCCATTTTCACGCTCAAAGGCGACGGAGGTCACCGGTGGCTTGGCGCGGCCCTTTTCGTCCACCGGAATCTTCTTCTCACCGGTGGAGTAACGGTTGACCGGCAGCCCCAGGCGATCTGCCAACCATCCGGCGGCGACCTCGACCGATGGCGAGTCCTGTGGGCCGTAGATGGACACGGAGGTCACCGGCGAATGCGGCGGCAAGTCGAAAGCGGATGCCAACACACCGCGCCAGTTCGTCAGCCGCGACCAGCTCAGGTCGGAATCGCCGGGCGTGTAGCCCGTACGGCGCGTGTAGATAGCGTTGCTATTCGGGTCACAGAGTGAATCGGTGATACGGCGCTGGGCAATTCGGCCGATTGGTGTCGCCGCTGGGACCTGCGGCGCCTCAGACGGCCACCACGCCACGACCGGCGTATCCGGCAGCAGCAGGGGAGTCACCACAGAGCTGTGGTGCTGACCAATCTCTCCGGACATGTGCATAACGACGATCTCAGCGGCACCGGCATCACCACCGACGCGGAGTTCCGCGTCGAGGCGATTGTCCAGGCGTGGATCATCGGAGACCAATACCAGCACACGGGATGGGTGCTCGCGGGAAACGGAGTTGACCGTGGAGATAATGTTTTCCAGGTCGTCTTCGCTTTTGGCCAAAACAATCAGGGTGAGGACACGGCCCGTGGTGACGATGCCGCCCTGCTCTCGAAGCTGCACCAACTGACGAGCAATGCTCGCGGTGTCAGTGTCTGGCAAATTGACAATCATGAAAGTGTTCTTTCTGTCAGAAAATTCTTAAGAACTGAGAGGTCGGCAACCTATGGCCGTCGCCAAGCGCGACCGTCGCGCTCGAGCATGTGGTCGGCGGAGGAAGGCCCCCACGAACCTGCGGGGTAGCCCTCGGGACGACCGCGCTTGGCCCAGTACTCGATGATGGGGTCAAGAATCTTCCAGGACAGCTCGACTTCCTCGTTGGTGGGGAAGAGGCTGGCCTCGTCGAGAAGTGCATCCAGAATCAGGCGCTCGTAGGCCTCTGGCGACTGCTCGGTAAACACCTCGGAGTAGGAGAAGTCCATGTTGACATCGCGCACCTCCATGGCCGAGCCCGGGACCTTCGAGCCGAAGCGCATGAGCACGCCCTCGTCTGGCTGAACACGGATGACCATTGCGTTCTGGCCGAGAGCGGCAGTCATTGTCTCTGCGAAGGGCAGGTGAGGTGCGGACTTAAAGACCAGCGCAATTTCAGTGACGCGGCGGCCGAGGCGCTTGCCGGTGCGCAGGTAGAAGGGGACACCGGCCCAGCGACGGGAGTTGATCTGCAGCGTACAGGCGGCGTAGGTCTCGGTCGTGGATTCGGGGTCGAAGCCATCCTCATCGCGCAGCCCCGGCACGAAGTTGCTGCCCTGCCAATCCGCCGTGTACTGGCCACGCGCGGTGTATTTCGAAAACGGACGCACTGGCTCGACGGCACGCAGAACCTTGATCTTTTCCGCTTGCAGCTCTTCCGGGGTAAAGGCGATGGGCTCTTCCATTGCCACCAGCGCCAGGAGCTGGAGTAGGTGGTTCTGAATCACGTCACGAGCTGCACCAATACCGTCGTAGTAGCCAGCGCGACCGCCCAAACCAATGTCCTCGGCCATGGTGATCTGGACGTGGTCAATGTAGTGAGAATTCCACATCGGATCGAACAACTGGTTGGCAAAACGCATGGCCAGAATGTTCTGGACGGTTTCCTTGCCCAGGTAGTGGTCGATGCGGAACACAGCGTCTTCTGGGAAGACCGAGTTCACAATCCGGTTGAGTTCCTGAGCGGAGGCTAGGTCGTGTCCGAATGGCTTCTCAATAATCACGCGACGCCAATAATCCTCGCCCGACTGCGCCAGCCCCGAACGATCGAGCTGATGACAGACATCGGGGAAGTTAGCTGGCGGAATGGACAGGTAGTAGGCCCAGTTGCCAGCGGTGCCGCGGGAGCGATCGAGCTCCTCAAGTTGTGCGGCCAGGCGATCGAAGGCCTCGTCATCGGTGAAGGTACCGGTGACAAAGTGAATGCCCTCAGCCAGGCGCTGCCAGACACTCTCACGGAAGTCTGTGCGGGCGCCCTGTTCCACTGCGGTGCGCACATAATCCTCAAAGTCCTGTTTCGACCATTCGCGACGACCGTAGCCAACTAACGCGAAGGAGGCAGGCAGCAGACCGCGGTTGGCCAGATCGTAAATGGCAGGCAGAAGCTTCTTTCGGGCCAGATCGCCCGTCACTCCGAAAATCACCATGCCGCCCGGGCCCGCAATACGCGGCAAGCGTTTATCCTGCGGGTCGCGCAGCGGGTTGATGTATCCGTCGTGGTTGGTGCTGTCGTCTCCGTTGTGCGGAGAGCTGGCAGTAGGGGAGTTCGAATCGTTGCGTTGCAGAGAATCACTCACGGTTTACATAATGTCATATCGAGAAAAGTCCGGTGGAATCGTTTCCGATTCCTCCGATGGGGCCTTGACGGGTCCCTTTCTTCTGCCTTAGGTTTATGACCTAGGTGGTATACCCATAAACCACGGAGGTGGATATGCAGGCGAAGGAGGCGGACCCTCGGCCCATCTACGTCCAGATCGCCGAGGATCTGAAATCAATGATTTTGTCCGGGGAGCTCTCGGCTGAGGATCGTGCCCCTTCAACCAAGGAGCTCTCGGAGTTTTATCAGGTCAACCCAACCACGGCCGCCAAGGCCATGACGGAACTGTCGATGGTGGGGCTTGTAGAGAAGAAAAGAGGACTCGGCATGTTTGTCACTCCAGATGCCCGTGAGCGCATTCGCGCTGAGCGTCGTGAAGCGTTCCAGCGCACCTACATCGAGCCGTTAAAAGCGGAGGCCGGCATTCTCGGCCTCACGCTCCACGACATCATCGCCATGCTGGAGGAGGAGAAATGAGCATCTACGGCGTGATTGGCCCCAACGGCGCCGGCAAGACTTACTACCTGCGTACCCTCGCGCAGATGCCTACGGCGGCCCTGGCGAAGGCTGCACCCGACACCCAGGTCTTCGGTGCCACCCCGCGCGAATATCTCCAGATCCTGCGCACCGGCTGGGATCAGCTCGATGTGCCCCACGCGGAGTCCCTCCTCGATTTCCCCGCTGACACCCCTATCAAAAAGCTCAGCCTGGGCCAGCGCCAGCTGCTCATCGCCGCTGCCACCCTGGCATCGGGCAAGGAAGCATTGCTTTTCGACGAGCCCTTCAACGGCCTCGATGTCGAGCACCGCGCCACATTGCGCGGCATGCTTATCGACTCGGCCGAATCGGCCAACATTGTGGTCACCTCGCAGCACTCCCAGGATCTAGCCGGCCTAGTCGACACCTTGATTGTCATCCACAAGCAGGATGCGTACGGGCCCTATGACGTCGATAAGCTGCGCGCTAGCCATCCGGTGCTGCGAGGCCCTACGGATCTCGTGGCGCAGGTGGCCGGCCCAGTGCTCGCTAAGAAAACCCTCGGCGAGCGCTGCGAGGCAATCCTGGCTACAGAGCTCAGTTCGTCTGCCGCTGCGCATGCCCGCGCCCTCGGCGTTGAGGTGAGCTACCTCGACCCCGCGGCCCTCATCGACCTCGCAAGCACCTCCTCCTACATCGAACGGAGCAAGAAATGAGCACCGGAGCTTTCATCGCGACCAACAAGAAAACCTTCCTCGGTGTTGCCGCCGTGGCCATCCTGTACTCGGCCTTCGGGCGCATGCTCGTGGGCAGCGGAACCGGCAACACCTTGCTTGGCATTATCGCGCTGGGCATCCTCTTCCTCATCACAGCCCGGCGTTCGGTCACCCTGCGTGACTACGGCGTGAGCACCGCCCGCTGGGTACGCTCCGCAATCATCGCAATCTTGGGCACATCGTTGGTGGCTACCGCCTTCATCGTCACGGCGATGGTCATCGAACAGAACAAGTCCGGTTACTACCGCGGATTCGATAGCTTCATTGTCACCTCCGGACCGGCCCTGTTTCCGGACACTAACGGGGAGCTGTACATGATTGAGGATTCCGGGCAGAACTACACCACAGTTCTGCTCACCGCGCTGTGCGTCTTTTTGAGCTTCCTCATGGCTACCGTGGCGAGCACCGCAGTCGGCACCGTCGCCGGCGCGAAGGGCACTCGTGCAGGATCGATCACCATTGGCCTGGCCCTGGTCACGCTCTTCCTCTTTAGCTATCTGCTGGACGTGACCGACTCCGTACCGGGCGCCCCCTGGCCGGCTGTGCCGATCTTTGCCTCAATCATCACCGTAATCTCTGCGTTCGTGATGGCCTGGGCTTTAAAGGAAGACAAACGCCCACTGCCCTCTGTGCGTCCCACCTTCGCCACGTCCTAGCACCAATAGAAAAGCTCCCCGCGCAGGGGAGCTTTTTCATGTCCAACGTTGAACATGCGGGTTAAGTAACACAACAGGCGAACCGAAACTGACAACCCCAAAAGTTACGGGCTGCAGATGTGAAACTGTGCAAGTTTATGACACCTTCAGGCTATTTTTCGGGCCGTTTTTGACATAACCGCAGTCAGTAACTCGGATCGCCAGGCGACCTGCTGGCGCCAGCCAGAAACGCAGCCACTACCAACAGGCACCTAGATAATCAGCAGGCTTACTTCAGCTGCTCCATGCGCTGTGCAATCGACTCGAGCAAGGACTGCCAGGAGTCCACGAACTTCTCCACGCCCTCGCGCTCCAGGACAGCGAAGACGTCATCGAGGTCGATGCCAATCTCGCTGAGCTGAGTCATAACGGCATTGGCTGCGTCACCCTGGCCGCTGACGGCGTCGCGAACCTCGCCCTCGAAGCCCGCGGCAGCACGCAGCGTCTTCTCCGGCATGGTATTCACAGTCTGCGGTGCAGCCAGCTCAGTGACGTAGAGGGTGTCCGGGTAAGCCGGGTTCTTCACACCGGTCGAAGCCCACAGCAGGCGCTGCGGCTTAGCACCGGCGTTTTCCAGCTGTGCCCAGCGAATATTCTGCGCCGAGAAAGTCTCCTCGAACGTGGCGTAAGCTGCACGGGCATTGGCCAGACCACCCTTGCTGCGCAGAGCCACGGCCTCCTCGGAGCCGATCTTGTCCAGGCGAGCATCGATTTCGGTGTCAACGCGGGAAACAAACAGCGACGCAACAGAGTGAACCGAAGCCAGGTCTACGCCGTTGTCCTTCGCACGCTCAATGCCCTCGATGAACGCATCAATGACCTGCAGGTAGCGCTCCACCGAGAAAATCAGGGTGACGTTTACCGAGATTCCCTCGGACAGAGCCTGGGTGACAGCCGGCAGGGAAGCATCGGTCGCCGGAATCTTAATCATCGCGTTCTGCTTGCCGACGCGCTCCCAGAGCTTACGGGCCTGCGCAATCGTGGCCTCGTAGTTGTCGGCGTAGCGAGGATCGACCTCGATGGAGACACGGCCATCGACACCGTCGGTTTCTTCGGATACACCAGCGAAAAGGTCACAGGCATCGCGGACGTCGTCGATTGCCATCGCGAACACAGCATCTGCCGGGTTCGCACCCTCTGCAGTGAGCTGCGCCAGCTGAGAGTCGTAATCCTCACCGGCGGTCATCGCCGAAGAGAAGATTGCCGGGTTAGTAGTGACACCGACAACCCGAAGCTCTTCAATAAGATTTTTCAAATCGCCCGAGGTGAGGCGCTGGCGCGAAAGATCGTCGAGCCACGCCGAAGTCCCTACCTTGGCGAGCGCTTCCATCGTGGTGTTTCCCATAGTGTTTAACGCCTTTCTGTCAATACCGCTTCGTTGCCTAAAGACTTCGCTAAAAGTTGTATGTCCTTAAACTACTGTGCGTCACAAACAATACTGGCGCTACCGGAGCGCGGTACGGTTTTCACAAATCCCGTCCCGACAACGGCCGATAGCGCCAGGTTTTAACAAACTTACTTAGCAGCCTCGATGGACTCCTTGGCGGCATCGACAACAGCCTCTGCTGTGATGCCGAACTTCTCGAACAGCTCCTTGTACGGAGCCGATGCACCGAAGTGCTCCAGGGAGACAGCGCGACCAGCATCACCCAGGTGGCGGTACCACGGCATTGCAATACCGGCCTCAACCGAGACACGAGCGCGGACGGACTTCGGCAGAACCTGCTCGCGGTAGGCATCGTCCTGCTGCTCGAACCAGTCAAGACACGGAACGGAGACCACGCGGGCGCTGACGCCTTCCTCAGCCAGCTTGTCAGCAGCTTCGACAGCGAGGTGAACTTCCGAACCGGTAGCCATCAGGATGACGTCCGGGGTCTCCTTGGCACCGTCGACAAGCACGTACGCACCACGACGGACGCCCTCAGCAGCCTTCTCCTTGGTACCTTCCAAGACCGGAACGTTCTGGCGGGTCAGGGCCAGAGCCTTCGGGCCTGCCTCGCCCTGAAGAACAGCGGCCCAAGCCTGAGCAGTCTCGTTAGCGTCAGCCGGGCGGACAGTGGACACGCCCGGGATAGCGCGCAGCGAAGCCAGCTGTTCAACAGGCTGGTGCGTCGGACCGTCTTCGCCCAGACCAATGGAGTCGTGAGTCCAGACGTAAATAGGGGAGATGCCCATCAGCGATGCTAGGCGGACAGCCGGACGCATGTAGTCCGAGAAGATAAGGAAGGTGCCGCCGTACGGACGGGTGCCACCGTGGAGCAGAATGCCGTTGAGGATCGAGCCCATGGCGTGCTCACGGATACCGAAGTGCAGATTGCGGCCGTACGGGTCGGTGGTCCAGGTACCGGTGGTGATGGACTTCGGGCCGAAGGACGGCTCACCCTTCAGGACGGTGTTGTTGGAGCCAGCCAGGTCAGCCGAGCCACCCCACAGCTCCGGCAGGGTCTTGCCCAGTGCCTGCAGCGCGGCCTCAGAGGCCTTGCGGGTAGCAACGCCCTTCTCGTCCGGCTCCCAAGTCGGCAGCTCAGCGTCGAAGCCCTCCGGCAGCTCGCCAGCGGTCAGACGGTCCAGCAGAGCCTTGCGCTCCGGGTTAGCCGCAGCCCACTCGTCGAACTTGACCTGCCACTGTGCATGAGCCTCAGCACCGCGCTCAACTAGCTTGCGAGTGTGCTCAATGACCTCGTCAGCGACGTCAAAGCTCTTGTCGGTATCGAAGCCGAGAGCTTCCTTGATGCCGACAATCTCCTCGCCACCAAGAGCAGCACCGTGCGATGCGCCGGTGTTCATCTTCGTCGGAGCCGGGTAAGCGATCACAGTACGAACGCGAATGAAGGTCGGACGCTCCGTATCCTTCTTGGCCTCCTCGACAGCAGCCTCGAGTGCTGCGACGTCCTCGCCGCCGTCGACCTCAATGACCTGCCAGCCGTAAGCACGGTAGCGGTCCGCGACATTCTCGGTGAAAGCAATGGTGGTGTCGTCCTCGATGGAGATGCCGTTGTCATCCCAGAAGACAATCAGGTTGCCCAGCTGCTGAGTGCCGGCCAGCGAGCCGGCCTCGGCAGTGACACCCTCCTGAACGTCACCATCAGAAGCGATGACGTACACGTAGTGATCGAACGGAGACTCACCCGGAGCAGCTTCCGGGTCGAACAGCCCACGTTCCCGTCGCGAAGCCATGGCAAAACCGACAGCCGACGCCAGCCCCTGACCCAGCGGGCCAGTGGTGATTTCCACGCCGTCAGTGTGGCCGTACTCCGGGTGACCCGGGGTGAGAGCGTCCCACGTACGCAGCGCCTTCAGGTCATCGAGCTCCAGGCCAAAACCGCCGAGGTACAGCTGGACGTACTGCGTCAGAGAGGTGTGACCACAGGAGAGAATGAAACGGTCACGGCCGATCCACTTCGTATCCTTCGGGTCATGGCGCATAACGCGCTGGTAAAGAGAGTAAGCCAGCGGTGCGAGGCTCATCGCAGTGCCGGGGTGCCCCGAACCTGCCTTTTCAACGGCGTCTGCGGCCAGCACACGGGCCGTATCAACGGCCTTCGTATCCAAGTCAGACCAGTCCGAGGGGTAGTTGCGCACAACCCGTGCTTCATGCTCAGTCGACAGTGTCACGTGAATGACTCCTAGTATCCAAATGGATTAGTAAAATTCTCCTCCATACTAACTAGGATTGCGCGCTCCGGGTTCAAACCGGGCCGAATAGCTGAGAGATAAGTCTCAGAGGGCGCGCCGCACATGCTTTACGACGGTCATTATTGGAACCGTTATGATTACCGGTAAACTGATTGCCTGCCCCTCATTTAATTTTGCGGAAAAACTCGTCGGGAACTTTCCGACCGTTACATCCGACTATCTGTAAACGGGGGGTTTGTTTATGGCGCGTGAAAGGGACATTGCTTTGTTGGAAACAGTCAAGGCGTATATTGCACTGACTAAGCCAAGAATTATCGAGCTCCTGCTCGTCGCGGCCATTCCCGCAATGCTTCAGGCTGATCGCGGTCATGTTCACGTTGGACTGATTCTTCTCACCTTGTTCGGTGGTTGGCTGGGTGCAGCGGCTGCGCACACCTTCAACATGGTCATGGATTACGACATTGACCAGAAGATGCGCCGTACTCGCCGTCGCCCGCTCGCGCGCAACCAGGTTAGCCGTCGAGCGGCAGCGATTTTCGGCACTGTCTTGATGATTGCGTCGTTCCTATGGCTGTGGTTGCTGTGTAACTCGCTGCTGGCCGCCGTTTTCATTCTGATTACGATTGCCTTCTACATCTTCGTCTACACGTTGTGGCTGAAGCGCCGTACTGATCAGAACGTGATTTGGGGTGGCGCTGCGGGGTGTATGCCGGTGATGGTCGGCTGGGCCGTAATCACTGACAACAACCCGGAGATTACGGGGCTGGCTCACTGGTGGCAGGCATTCATCCTGTTCCTGCTTATCTTCTTCTGGACTCCGCCGCACACCTGGGCATTGGGCCTGCGCTACAAGGAGGACTACAAGGCCGCTGGCGTGCCGATGATGCCAGTGGTCAAGCCGGCAATCGTCGTTTCCAAGCGCATTATTTACTACACCGCCGCGACCGTGATCACCACTCTGCTGTTGGTTCCGTACGCTGGTTGGATCTATCTGATTGGCGCCGTTGGCGCTGGTGCCTGGTTCCTGTGGGGCGCCATTGACCTGCACCGCCACGTTAAGACCGGTGGCAAGATCAAGCCGATGAAGCTGTTCTTCATGTCGAACAACTACTTGTCTATCGTCTGTGTGGCGCTTTCTCTCGATGCCGTACTCGGATTGCAGACAATTTCGAGCATGTTCTAGGTCAGCTGCTGAGCTCCTTTGAAGAGGCCCTTTCCGG
>NZ_PDGU01000005.1:0-50327 GCF_014334955.1 Corynebacterium sp. LK33
GCCCGAAAAATGGCCTGAAAGTGTCATAAACTTACACAGTTTCACATTTGCAGCCCGTATTCGCACGTGGAGCCCGTAATTTTTCGGGTTGCCAGTTGTCGGGTCATCAGTTGTCGGGTTGCTGGTTTTTCTACTCTTCCCCCCCCCCGGGCTGTAAAAAATCGGCGTGAGGTCGATTGACCGCACACCGATTAATTAGCCGCGTTAGCTGAGCTAGCAGGTTGCCAGCTTTGCCAGTTTTAGCCGCGAACCGGCTTTTCAGCCCACTGCTTTAGCTCAGTGTTCTTCTCGTCGACACGAGCGAGCTGCTCTGCAACACGGACACCCGCAGTGCCGCCGCGAGTATCGCGGGAAGCGACAGCGCCGTCGATAGTAAGCACTTCACGGACCTTTGGAGTCAGTGCCGGGTGGACACCGGCGAGGTCCTCGTCGGAAAGCTCGTCCAGACCGATACCGCCCTTGGACTCCGCGATGCGGACGCACTGGCCGGATGCCTCGTGAGCGTCGCGGAACGGTACGCCCTCGCGGACCAGCCACTCGGCCAAGTCCGTGGCCAGGGTGTAGCCCGCCGGAGCGAGCTCGCGCAGACGGTCTTCATGGAAGGTCAGCGTTGCCACCAGGCCGGTCAGGGCCGGCAGCAGCAAGGTTAGCTGCTCAACCGAGTCCACCAAAGGCTCCTTGTCCTCCTGGAGGTCACGGTTGTAGGCCAGCGGCTGCGCTTTCAGCGTGGCCATAAGACCAGCGAGGTTACCGATCAGGCGACCGGTCTTACCGCGGGTCAGTTCTGCCACGTCCGGGTTCTTCTTCTGCGGCATGATGGAGGATCCAGTCGACCAGGCATCAGCCAGAGTGACGTAACCGTACTCCGGGGTGGCCCAGTAGATGATTTCCTCTGCCAGGCGAGACATGTCCACGGCAATCTGGGCGAAGACGAATGCCGCCTCAGAGGCGAAGTCACGCGAAGAAGTGCCGTCAATGGAGTTGTCCGTGGCAGAGTCGAAGCCGAGCTCTTCAGCAATGGCTTCCGGATCCAAGTGCAGCGAGGACCCTGCGAGCGCACCAGAACCGTACGGGGACACAGCCAGTCGACGGTCGAGATCGCGGATGCGGTCCAGATCGCGCAGCAGCGGATGCGCGTGAGCCAGCAACTGGTGTGCCAGCAATACCGGCTGCGCTGCCTGGGAGTGGGTCTTGCCCGGCATGATGGCATCCGGATGTGCCTTGGACTGAGCCACCAGGGCGGCAACCAGGTCAGTGACATCCAGTGCAACGCCGCGCACGGCATCGCGCAGCCACATGCGGAACAGAGTTGCCACCTGGTCATTGCGGGAACGACCAGCGCGCAGGCGACCGCCGACCTCCGGGCCGACGCGATCAATCAGACCGCGCTCCATGGCACCGTGGACGTCCTCATCCGTCGGCTCCGGACCAAATTCGCCGGAGGCAACGTCGCGACCGAGCTGATCAAGGCCTTCGATCATGGTGTCAAAGTCGGCATCGCTGAGCAGCCCACGGGCATGCAGCACTCGGGCGTGGGCCTTGGACGCAAGAACGTCGTAAGGCGCGAGCACCCAGTCAAAATGGGTGGACTTGCTCAATGCGGCCATCGCCTCGGACGGGCCACCGGCAAAGCGGCCGCCCCACAGGGAGCCTTCGTTGGTACCGTGCTTTTCGACCATTGTCTTTTCCAATAGGCCTTTCGCTCTAGTCGCTCTGGAGAATCTTTACAGTTTGAAGTCGCGCTTTGCGGCCATCTTCGAGGACAGGCCGTGCAGCTCGACAAAACCGCGAGCCAGGGTCTGGTCGAAGGTGTCGCCCTCGTCGTAGGTAGCCAGGTTGAAGTCGTACAGCGAGGTGTTCGAACGACGACCGTTGACGTTGCAGTGACCTGCGTGCATGACCATGCGGATGTCACCGGAAACGCCCTTCTGGGACTCCTCGATGAAGGCATCCAGCGCGCGCTTCAGCGGCGAGAACCACAGGCCGTCGTAGACCAGGTTGGCCCACTCGCCCTCGACCTGGCGCTTGTAACGAGCCAGCTCACGCTCAACGGTGACGTCCTCGAGCGCTGCGTGTGCGGTCATGATGGCAATTGCGCCCGGAGCCTCGTAGATCTCGCGGGACTTAATTCCGACCAGGCGGTCTTCAACCATGTCCAGACGACCGATGCCCTGAGCACCAGCGCGGCGGTTCATCTCTTCGATGGCCTCAAGCACGGAAACCTTCTTGCCGTCGATGGCAGTCGGCTTACCGTCCTCGAAGGAGATGATGACCTCGTCCGGGGAGCTGAAGTTCAGGGTCGGATCCTCGGTGTACGCGTAGACATCCTTGGTCGGTGCGTTCCACAGGTCCTCCAGGTAGCCGGTCTCAATGGCGCGACCGAAGAGGTTCTGGTCAATGGAGAACGGAGAGGACTTGGACTGCTCAATTGGCAGACCCTTCTCCTCAGCGAAGGCAATAGCCTTGTCGCGGGTCCAAGCGAAGTCACGAGCCGGTGCAATAATCTTCAGATCCGGGGCGGTGTTGGCGAAACCAACCTCGAAACGGACCTGGTCATTGCCCTTACCGGTGCAGCCGTGTGCGACGTGAGTGCCACCGAACTCCTCTGCGGCCTTCGCCATGTGCTTAACAATCAGCGGGCGAGACAGTGCAGAAACCAGCGGGTACTGCTTCATGTAGAGACCATTGGCCTTAATGGTCGGCAGGCAGTACTCCTCGGCGAACTCGTCCTTAGCGTCGACAACGACAGCTTCGACAGCGCCGGCGTCCAGAGCGCGCTGACGCACGGACTCCATGTCCTCGCCGCCCTGTCCGACATCGATGGAAACTGCGACGACCTCGCCGTCGGTCATTTCCTTGAGGTACGGAATAGCAACGGTGGTGTCGAGGCCACCAGAGTAAGCAAGAATAACCCGGTTGGTCATAGGGTAAGCGCTCCTTTAATCGGTGCTTTAAAGCATTTCGTGGAATAGTTTACTGGTTCGTTCCGGCGGCTAGACGCTGGGCTAGGTCAGCGCCGGAAAGTGGTTCTCTAGCCAGGCACATTACGGTGTCATCTCCCGCAATTGTGCCAACGATTTCTTTGAGTCCCGCACGGTCAATCACACTGGCTAGATACTGTGCGGCTCCCGGTGGTGTACGCACAACCGCGATGGTGCCCGAATGATCAATAGAGACCAGCAGCTCGTCTAAAACGCGCCGCATCCTGGCCACTGCCCCGCTGGAGACAGCGAGTGCATCTTCGACGATGGAATACCGCGAACCGTTGGCTCCATCGCGAATCTTTCGGGCTCCCAGCTCATCGAGGTCTCTGGACAACGTCGCCTGCGCAATCTCAATGCCTTCGTCGGCAAGCAGCTCGACGAGCTGAACCTGACTGGACACGTGATGCTGCGCCAGCAGGTCAGCGATGCGCGTCTGCCGAGCTGTGCGAGATCCTGGTTGTGCTGCGGTCATGACCTTACTGCCTCTCCACCAGCCAGGTCAGCAACGCCTTCTGAGCGTGCATGCGGTTTTCCGCCTCGTCGAAGACTACCGACTGCGGGCCATCGATGACCTCGGCAGTAACTTCGTTGCCACGGTATGCCGGCAGGCAGTGCAGGAAGATGGCATCCTCATTTGCCTTGGCCATCAGCTCAGCGTTGACCTGGTACGGCAGGAACGGAGTACGCCGATCCAGGCCGTCGTTCTCCTGACCCATGCTGACCCAGGTATCGGTGATGACAACGTCAGCACCGGCAATGGCCTCATCGACGTCCGCGGTCACGGACACGGCCGCACCGGTCTGCTCCGCGACCTTCTTGGCACGGTCGACGTAGACCTGCTCCGGCTGGAAGTCCTCCGGTGCACAGATGGTGACGTCCAGACCTGCGGTGGCGAAGCCCACGAGGTAGGAGTTGGCCATGTTGTTGGCACCATCGCCGAAGTACACAGCCTTCTTGCCACGCAGTCCCGTCTGGCCTTCCTCCGGGCACTTGTGCTCGATGATGGTCTGTAGGTCAGCGAGAATCTGGCACGGGTGGAACTCGTCGGAAAGCGCGTTGACAATCGGCACCGTCGCGGTTTCAGACATGGCTTCCAAACCGGACTGCGCGTAGGTGCGCCAGACGATTGCCGAGACAAAGCGGCTGAGCACAGCAGCGGTGTCCTGGTAGGTTTCGCCCTTGCCCATCTGCGAGTTTCCGGTTTCGACCACAATCGCGTTGCCGCCCAGAGCCGCAATACCAGCGTCGAAGGAGAAACGGGTACGAGTCGATGTCTTGTCGAACAGCACCGCAACCGACTGTGGCCCTTCAAACGGACGGCGGGAGTACGGCGCTGCCTTCAGCTCTGCAGCCAACTGCAGCACCTCAGCCTGCTCCTGTGGAGTCAGGTCATCATCGGCGAGAAAATGACGGAGCATCAGTTCCTAATTCCTTCCATTGTTGGCGACAGCCTCGGCGGCGTCGTTCAGGCAGGCATCAATCAACTCGACGGCACGGTTGACTTCCTCATCGCTGAGGTTCAACGGCGGCACAATACGCAGCACATTCGCCTGCGGAGCGTTCAGAATGACACCACGCTCATAACCGGCGTTAACCGCTTCTTTCGCCAGGTTCTCGCGCAGCACCAGTCCAAGCATGAAGCCGCGACCACGCACGTGATCGACATGGCTTAACGACGCGAGCTTGCGAGCCAGGACCTTGCCCTTCTCGGTGACTCGATTGAGCAGCTTTTCTTCTTCCAGCGTCTCGATGACGGCCAGGCCGGCAGCGGCACAGACCGGATTGCCACCAAAGGTGGTGCCGTGCGCACCAGGAGTAAACAGTTCCGCTGCGCGGCCGTTGGCGATGACAGCACCGAGCGGTAGGCCGCCGCCGAGGCCCTTGGCCAGGGTCATAACGTCCGGCACGATGCCATCGTGCTGGTGGGCAAACCACTGGCCGGTACGGCCGATGCCGGTCTGTACTTCGTCGACAATCATGAGAACGTCGAAGCGCTTGGTCAGTTCGCGGACGGCAGCGAGGTATCCCTCTGGCGGTGCGACCACACCGGTCTCACCCTGAATTGGTTCCAGAATCACCGCAGCGACACCCAACGGATCGGATTCGATGGTCTTGGTGAGGAAGTCAATGTCACCGTACGGCACGAACTCGACTCCACCCGGCATCGGTTCGAACGGGGTGCGCTTGTCCGGCTGACCGGTCATGGCAAGTGCGCCCATGGTGCGGCCATGGAACCCATGGTGGGTCGCGATAATGCGATTGCGTCCCGTCAACCGCGCCAGCTTGAACGCGGCCTCATTGGCCTCGGTGCCGGAATTGCAGAACATAATCCGGGTGTCATCAGTGTCCCAGCCAGTGAGCTCAATGAGCTTCTCGCCCAGTGCCAGCGGCGGCTCAGAGGCGAAGATGTTGGACACGTGCCCCATCGTGGAAATCTGCTTGGACACAGCTTCCACGATTGCCGGATGTGCGTGACCCAACGCGTTGACTGCAATACCGGCGAGCAGGTCCAGGTATTCCTTGCCCTCGGAATCCGTGACAATAGCGCCCTTACCCTGCACAAGCTCAATGCGCGGCGTGCCGTAATTGTTCATCATCGTGTGTTGCCACTGCTGCTTGAAGTCGCTCATGTCGTCTTTCGACCTGCCTAACGTGTGTAGCTAAATTCTTGTCAGTCTTTTCTGCCTTATCCGGGCTCTACCATTGTGCCGATACCGCCGGAAGTCATCAGCTCCAGCAGCACCGAGTGCGGCTGGCGGCCGTCGATAACGTGGGCCGCAGGCACTCCCTGATCCACTGCGTTCAGGCAGGACTCCATCTTCGGAATCATTCCGGAATCCAGCGTCGGAAGGATTTCTCGCAGATGAGAAGTGGAAATCCTTGACACCAGCGAATCGCGGTTCGGCCAATCCGTGTAGAGACCCTCGACATTAGTCAGAATCACCAAACGGTTCGCGTTAATTGCCGATGCCAGTGCACCTGCTGCCGTGTCGGCGTTGATGTTGTAGACCTCTTTGCCATCAGCGGACGGCGCAATCGTAGAGACCACCGGAATACGTCCGGCATCAATCAGATCCAATAGCGTTTCCGAGTGCACCTCGGTGATATTGCCAACCAGCCCGATATCTGTCTCCTTGCCACCGACATTTACCGTGCGTCGGGTACCAGTGAACAGTCCACCGTCCTCACCAGAGGTACCCACTGCATATGGGCCGTAGGCGTTGATGAGGTTCACCAGTTCGCGGCCGACCTGCCCGAAGAGCACCATGCGGACAATTTCCATGATCTCCGGAGTCGTGACACGGAAACCGCCTCGGAACTCTCCCTCCAGCCCCAGGCGCTTGAGCATCGACGAAATCTGAGGGCCGCCACCGTGGACAACCACCGGCTTCACACCCACGGTGCGCAGAAAAACCATGTCCTGCGCGAAGGCCTTCTTCAGTTTCAGGTCGGTCATCGCGTTACCGCCGTACTTGACCACCACAATCTTGTCGCGGTGGTGCTGCAGCCACGGTAGTGCTTCCGCCAGCACATGTGCCCGCTGTTCGAAGGACAGCCCTTCGGTCAACTGGTGAACCATTGCAGAGTCTCCTCAAAACCTTTACGACGAATAAGCCGAGTTGATGTGAACGTAGTCGTGGGAAAGGTCAGTCGTACGAATCGTGGCCTCTTCCGGATTACCAGTACCGAGGTCAACCTCAACGGCAATGTCCTTGCCGGAGAGATCCACTTCACGTGCATCTGGCGTGCCACCGGTATCGCGACAGACTACGTGACCATTGAAGGAAACCGTGATGTGCTCCGGATCCATATCCACCGGCGCAGTGCCGACAGCCGCCAGCACACGACCCCAGTTCGGGTCCGAACCGAACATCGCACACTTGAAGAGGTTGTCGCGGCCGATAATTCGAGCAGCTACCAGGGCATCTTCCGCGCCACCGGTGCCACGCACGGTCACGGACACACGCTTGGTCACGCCTTCGGCGTCCGACTGCATCTGGCGTGCGATGGAATCACACACACTGAGCACTGCCTGGTCGAGCTCCTCCTGCGAGGGTTTCACACCAGAGGCACCGTTGGCCAAAATGATGACGGTGTCATTGGTGGATGTGGAGCCATCAATATCTAGGCGGTTAAACGTAACCTCGCTAGCTTTGGCAATAGCCTCGTGCGCCATTTCTGCGCTTACCGACGCATCCGTCGTAATCACACCGAGCATCGTGGCCATCGACGGGCTAATCATGCCAACACCCTTGCCCATGGCACCGACAGTGAATCCGTCACCATGCGCAACGGCCTGCTTTGCCACCAAGTCAGTGGTCAAGATGGCTTCTGCTGCAGCCGTACCTGCGGCGGCATCGCTGCCCAGATTCTCACAAAGCTTCGGCACACCTGCCAGCACAATGTCCATCGGCAACCGGTCACCAATCAAGCCGGTGGAGCAGGTACCAATCTCGGTTACATCGACGCCGAGCTCATCTGCGACCTTCTGGCAGACTTCGAGGGCGTCGGCAATACCCGGCTGACCATTGCAGGCGTTGGCATTGCCCGAGTTCAGCACCACAGCTGACAGCTTGCCGTCAGCGATGTGCTTCTTGGATACCGTCACCGGCGCAGCCTGGACACGGTTGGTGGTAAAGACAGCCGCGGCAGTCTTCTCCGGCCCCTGGTTTACGATGAGCGCCATGTCCGGGTTTCCGCTGACCTTGATGCCTGCAATGACACCACTGGCCGCGAACCCCTGAGGTGCGCATACGCCGCCTTCGTCACCAGCGACGTTGACGAGACCTTCTTTTTCTTCCTTCATCATGGGGCAACTCCTACCAGTGGAAGTCCTGCAGTTTCATTCTGTCCAGTAACCAAATTCATGCACTGAACTGCGGCACCACCGGTGCCCTTTGTCAGATTGTCAATCGCCGAGGTCAACACTAGACGCTTGGCGCGTTCATCTACCTCAACCTGAATCTGAACCAAGTTAGAGCCAATTACCGACTGAGTCTGCGGCTGCAGCCCTTCGGCCAACACCTGCACAAACGGCTCATCCTTGTAGAACTCGAGGTAGGTCTCCCGTGCGGCTGCCTCCGTCACCCCGTCGACAAGCGGGGCGGTGATGGTGGTGAGAATGCCGCGTGACGTTGGGGCGAGCACCGGTGTGAAGCTAACGGTGAGATCCTCTGCGTACGGCTTGAGGTTTTGCAGGAATTCTGCGATGTGGCGGTGCTTGCCCGCAGTGTTGTAGGCGCGGAGATTGCCCATAACCTCGGACCCGAGCAGGGGCACAGCTGCCTTCTTGCCCGCACCGGAGGTACCGGTGACGGAAACAACGGACAGCTCCGGCTTGACCAGCCCCTTTGCAACTGCTGGCAGTGCCGTAATAGTACCGCCAGTGGGGAAACAACCCGGCACAGCAATACGCTTGGAAGCAGCCACTACTTCCCTGTTGCCCGGCAGCTCTGGAATACCGTAAGTCCAGGTACCGGCGTGCTCCGAGCCGTAGTAGTGCTCCCACTCAGCGGCATCCTGCAGGCGGAAATCCGCGCCGCAGTCAATAATCACCGTGTCATCGCCCAACTGCTCTGCAATCGCAGCCGAATGACCGTGGGGCAGGCCGAGGAACACCACGTCATGCCCGGCGAGTGTGTCACCATTAGTCGGCTCAATACGGCGGTCAGCCAAAGGTGCCACATGAGGCATAATGTCGCCCACACGAGCACCCGCGTTGGATGCTCCCGTTAGTGCGCCGATGGTCAGTTCGCCGGAAAGATACGCCGGGTGCGACAACAGGAGGCGGAGGATCTCTCCTCCTGCGTAACCGGTCGCACCGGCAATGGCAACGGAAATACTCATGCCAAACATTCAACACTTTTATTCACTGTGTTGCAAGATATTCATAGAATTCGTTGTCAAAGTGCTGGAACTCTACCGATGTGACTGGAGTGAATTATGAATATAACGCCGTCATCGGTACATACATCGCGTCCGCCGAGCACGGCAGATTACTCAACGAACGCGACGCTTGGCTCCTGCCTCATCACGCCATCTGCCCACTGCGCCACCGATGACGTCGTGGTGTAGAGATAGTAACCCGACTCCTCCGGTGCCACGCTGCCATCAAAAGCCACCGCGCCCGAGAACACCGCCGCTAGCTGGCCGTCGATAAAGAGCGGTCCGCCCGAATCGCCTACCTGCAACGCCGCGGGGCGCTCCATGCGCGCCAACACCGAGTCTTCCCGCACGCACTGTTGAAACTTCACCGGACACATCGAAGCGGTGACGGTCGCCGACGGCAGCGTGCCGTCCGCAACATCGCCGAGCAGCGAGCGTCCATAGACCGTGCCTGCCGTTTCTTGCTCCGAAAACGCTTGACGACGTTCCATTGCGGGATACCCCGGAAGAGCTGCGTCGCCCGCAAGGTGAACAAGCGCTACGTCACCGGTGGGCGCAATTTCCCAGCTATCGATAGGAACACGGTGGGAATCCTGACCGAAACCGACCTCTACTTCCCCAGCCTGCTGCGGGACATCACGCACGCAGTGGGCGGCGGTCATTACCCACTGCGGGGCGATTGCAGTTCCCGTGCAAAAGTTTCCGGTATGGGGACTGGTCTGGACCATGATTGACACCACGGAGTCCGCCGCCACACTAGGCGCAGCAGCCTCCCCGCCAACCAGCGCAGCCGCACTCGGCGCGCCGGTGAGCAACAGACCTGCCGTGACAGCAGCTGCAGCCACAGTCGCCGCAGGCTTCGCGCTGCTCACCGCGCGCACTCCAACGCGCTGCTCTCGTGCCTCTGCGCTATTCAGCCTGTTGCCGCGGTGCCGCAAGATGCCAATCATGGGTATCTCTCCCTGTGGTCTCCCCTTTTAGCCACGCAGCTGAGCGCCGTGACGGGTAGTGGCCAGCTCAATGGCCGCCTCGCGAGCCGCGGAAGCTTCCTCTTCCTTCAGCGTACGGTCCGGCGCGCGGAAACGCAGGGAGTACGCCAGTGAACGAACGCCTTCGCCCATCTGCTCGGAACGGTAAACATCGAAGATACGAATGGATTCGAGGAGCTCACCGGCACCCTCCACCAGAGTCTTCTCCACTTCTGCAGCGGAGACCTCATCGCTGACAACAAGCGCGACGTCCTGGTGGACAGCCGGGAACGGGCTGAGTACCGGCGCCGGCAGATGCCCAGTAACTGGCAACGCATCGAGATTAATCTCCATCGCGCAGGTGCGCTCCGGCAGACCAGCATCCTTGCATACCTTCGGGTGCAGCTCACCGGCGTGGCCGACGACCTCGCCGTCGACAAGCAGCTCAGCGCAGCGGCCCGGGTGCCACGGCAGCACCTCAGCATTGCGAATCTCCAGCTCGACATTGGCAGCGCGGGCAACAATGCGCGCGGCTTCGATGGCGTCCGCGACGGTGTACGCGGCCTCGTCACCCCACGGGCTATCCAGGCGGATACGACCGCAGGCGACAGTGGCGACGTGCAGCGGCTGCTCCGGCAGCGAGTCCAGCAGCTCGGCGCGCTCGGCCTCGCTCGGCAAGTCGGCAGTCGACGGCATCGGCGAGACACCGTTGCCACGCTCGATGGATACCTGCTCCACACCGTAGAGCGACAGGTCGACCTGGCCGCGAGCAACATTGCGCTTCAGCGATTCAAGCATGGACGGCAGCAGAGTCGTGCCCAGCTGAGCGTGGTCGGACTCCAACGGGTTGATGACCTTGACGGTGTTACGACGCGGGTCATCAGCGTCCAGGCCCCAGACGTCGAAGACATCGTTGGCAATGAACGGTGTCGGCAGAATCTCCAGGTAGCCATTGTGAGCCAGCGCGTGACCGACGAAGCGGCGGCGCAGCTGACGCTCGGTCAGACCGCGACCGGCCGGGGCGATTGGGAGGATAACCGGAATGTCTTCCAGGCCTTCCAGACGCAGGATTTCCTCAACCAGGTCAGCGGACATGGTCAGGTCCGAGCGCCAGGTCGGCGGAGTGACAGCCAGGCGGTCACCGTTGTCGACCACCTCGCAACCGACCTCGCGCAGGCGACCAATGACGGTCTCACGCGGGTAATCAACGCCCGCAACTTCGCTGGCGCGGTTGACGGCAAAGTCAATAGTCGGCATGGTGGCAACCTCACCGAGCAGGGTGCGACCAGTGTCGATAGTGCCGCCGGCGATGTCAGCGAGCAGCTGGCAGGCCAGATCCAGAGCCGGCTCGACCAGAGCGGTGTCCACGCCGCGCTCGAAACGTCGTGAAGCCTCGGAGCTCAGCTTGTGGCGGCGACCACTGCGGAAGACATGCAGCGGCGACCAGTTGGCGGCCTCGAAGACAACATCGGTGGTGTCGTCGGCGATCTCGGAGGTGAGACCACCCATGATGCCGGCCAGCGACTGAATACCATTGTCGTCGCAGATGACAACGTCTGCCGGGTCGAGCTTGCGGTCCACGTGGTCGAGGGTGGTCAGAGTCTCGCCGGCCTTAGCGTTGCGGATGTGCAGGCCACCAGCGATCTTGGAACCATCGAAAGCGTGCATCGGCTGACCGAGCAGCAGCATCACGTAGTTGGTGACGTCCGTGGCCACGTTGACCGGACGCTGACCAGCCAGCAGCAGGCGGCGGCGCATCCACCACGGGGTCTCGGCGTTCGGGTCGATGCCGGTGACACGGCGCAGACCAAAGCGGCGGGTGTCGGTGTCCTCGTCGATGGTGACGTTCAGGATCTCACCTTCGACCGGCAGCTCCTTGACCTTGGCCGGATCGGCGAAGTCGAGGTTGAAGGCGGAGCAGATCTCGCGGCCCAAACCGCGGGCCGACAGCGCGTAACCGCGGTCCGGAGTGATGTTGACCTCGAACTTCTCGTCATCGAGACCGATGAACTCCTTGGCGCACGAACCCAGCTCAGCCGGGGCCGACGGCAGCCTGAGAATACCGGCGGAGGAATCGGTCATGCCCAGCTCAGCTTCGGAGCAGAGCATGCCGTTGGAAACCTTGCCGTAAGTCTTCCGTGCGGAAATTTCGAACCCACCCGGCAGCACGCAGCCCGGCAGCGCGACGACGACAATGGAGCCCTCTTCGAAGTTGCGGGCACCACAAATAATCTCCTGCAGCTCGCCGGTGCCATTGGCATCACCGACATTGACCTGACAGAAGCGAATTGGCTTCTTGAAGCCCTCGAGCTCCTCAATGTGGTCGACGCGGCCGAAAACCAGCGGCCCCTCGACCTTCTCCAGCGGCTCGTGCCCCTCGGTTTCAAAACCAACGCGGACAAAGCCCTCATCCAGCTCGTCCGGAGTGACAGACCAGTCCGGGTTGATGGTGTTCTCTGGGCCGCGAACGATTTCAGTGACCCACGACTGTGGAATGAACATGTAAGTAAAACTCCTATCTGTAGGTCAGTGAATTAGCCGCGGATACCGAACGGCTGCGTGAAGCGGACGTCGCCTTCGACCATGTCGCGCATGTCGGTCAGGCCATTGCGGAACTGCAGGGTGCGCTCCAGACCCATGCCGAACGCGGAGCCCGAGTACACCTCCGGGTCAATACCAGAGGCACGCAGCACGTTCGGGTTGACCATGCCGCAGCCGCCCCACTCAATCCAGCCTGCGCCGCCCTTCTTGTTCGGGAACCAGACGTCGACCTCAGCGGACGGCTCCGTGAACGGGAAGTAGTTAGTGCGCATGCGGGTCTTGGTCTCCGGACCGAACAGCGCCTTTGCCATGTGATCCAGCGTGCCGCGCAGGTGCCCCATGGTCAGCCCCTTGTCCACAGCGAGTCCCTCCACCTGGTGGAAGACCGGGGTGTGGGTGGCGTCGAGCTCATCGGTGCGGAAGGTACGGCCCGGGCAGATAACGTAAATCGGCAGGTCACGTGACTGCAGAGTACGAACCTGAACTGGCGAGGTGTGCGTACGCAGCACCTGCTTGGACCCTTCCGGCGCAATGTGGAAAGTATCCTGCAGAGTACGAGCCGGGTGATCCGGCAGGAAGTTCAGTGCGTCAAAGTTGAAGTACTCGGCTTCGACCTCCGGGCCCTCGGCAACTTCCCAGCCCATGCCCACAAAGATGTCACCGATCTGCTCGGACAGAATGGTAATTGGATGCATGCCGCCGCGCTGGCCCCGCGTGGTGTCCACCGACACGTCGATACGCTCCGCGACCAGACGGCGCGCGTTTTCCTCTTCCTCCAGCACGGCAAGACGCTCTGCATAGTGCTTTTCGACGGCTCCGCGAACAACGTTTACGCGACGACCAGCATCCTTGCGCTCAGCCTTCGGAATGGAGCCCAGCGCGCGGCGAGCCTGCGGAATGTAGCCTTCATCCCCCAAGTGCTCACGGCGGGCGGCAGAAAGCTCATCCAGGTTGCCGGCAGCATCAAAGGCATCCGTGGCCTTCTGCGCAGCCGCCTGGAGGGCGTCCTCGGAAAGATCGATAGGATTTGGCGAATCGCTCACGTGTCAACCACTTCTATATAGGACTATCAGTTCTTGTGATGGAACAATCATAGTCGAGGATAACTGCACACGTGCATGCACCTCACCATCGAGGTTTCCTACTTACCCCGGACCGTCTCCCACAGACACATGGCCGCTGCGGTGGCGAGGTTCAACGACTCTGCCTCGCCCTTAATCGGGATGGACACACTTGCCCCCGCCGAGGCCGTAATCTCCTCCGACAGGCCATGGGCTTCGTTGCCGAAAAGCCAGGCGACGGGACCATCGGGAAGCGCATCAACGCCGAGCGTGAGAGCGCCATCCATCGCCGTGGCGAGGGTGGTAAAGCCCGCTTCCCTAACTTTCTCCATAACGACGTCAATATCGCGCTCGCGTGCGACAGGGGTATGAAAAACAGAACCTGCCGAGGAACGCACGGCCTTAGAATTCAACGGGTCAACCGAATCGCCAGCAAGGATAACCGCGCCAGCGCCGAGAGCATCAGTCATACGCACAATCGTGCCGACATTACCCGGGTCATTGCACTCCACCGGAATCACCAAACAGCCGGACTGCTTTCCAACCTCAATGGCCTCTTCCAACGAAGTGGACACCGCATTGGTGTCGCAGACGGCGAAGAGTCCGGTGGTGGTGACAGTTTCGCTCAAAGAGCGGGCAGCGGAGTCGTCGATAAGCGAAACAGACTTACGCTGCGTCCCAGATTCGAGATACCCCGTGAGCAGCTCTCGGAACTGCTCGGCGGCAGCAGCGGTGACGAAGATTTCCACGACAGCCTCTGCGCGGATAGCTGCATCGACGGAATTGAAGCCCTCAATGAGGAAGCGACCGGCCTTCTTCCGCTTGGCCGCACGGTGGAGCTGAATAGCCGCCGAGACTCGCGGAGTGCGAGGAGTAAACGGCTCGTCGTTGAAGTACAGCGCAGAGTTCATAATGATTAATCCTAGTGATGCGGCTCGGGATTCATAACCGCCAGCAAGCCAGTGCGGATACGAAAAACCACCGCCGAGGTTATTCGTTAACCCAATCGACGGTGGTTTTTCAAAGATGTTGGCAGGCGCACTGCCAGTAAGCAGACGCTTGCCGACGCTACGTACGAGTTACCTCGTAGCTGCTTTACTTAGCAGCAGGAGCGTTGACGTCCTCCGGCAGAGCGTCCTTAGCGACCTTGACCAGAGCAGCGAATGCCTGCGGGTCGTTGACAGCCATCTCAGCCAGGTTCTTACGGTCAACCTCAACGCCAGCCAGGTTTAGGCCCTGGACGAAGCGGTTGTAGGTGATGTCGTTAGCGCGGGCAGCAGCGTTGATGCGCTGAATCCACAGACGACGGAACTGACCCTTACGGTGGCGGCGATCGCGGAACTCGTAGGTCTTGGAGTGGAGCATCTGCTCCTTGGCCTTGCGGTACAGGCGGGAGCGCTGACCACGGTAGCCCTTTGCGGAATCGAGAACTTCGCGACGCTTCTTCTTAGCGTTAACAGACCGCTTCACACGTGCCACGGTGATACTTCCTTTTCGTTGTCTTTAAGAACTAGTGAAATTAAGAGGGCGATTGCCCTGGGACGAGGCTTGAAAAATTAAGCCTTGCCCAGCAGACGCTTGACGCGCTTGACGTCCGACTTAGCAACGTCCGTGGTGCCCTTCAGGCGACGGGTACGAGTGGACGGCTTGCCCTCCAGGAGGTGGCGGCGGTTAGCCTGCTCGCGGCGCAGCTTGCCGGAACCGGTAACCTTGATGCGCTTTGCGGTGCCCTTGTGGGTCTTCTGCTTCATGTTAAAACTCTCCCCTACCGATCTTTGACGCTCGTGGCGCAAAAATCTCGTTTACAACCATTTCTGGTCAGGTCGGTTACTTCTTACCCTTATTCCGAACCGGCCCCAGGACCATAGTCATGTTGCGACCGTCCTGCTTCGGGCGAGACTCGACAATGCCGTACTCTTCGACATCGGCGGCCAGACGCTCCAACAGGCGGAATCCCAGTTCTGGACGAGACTGTTCACGGCCACGGAACATAATCGTGACCTTGACCTTCGAACCCTTCTCCAAGAAACGAACAACGTTGTTCTTCTTGGTTTCGTAGTCGTGGTCATCAATCTTCGGACGGAACTTCTGCTCCTTGACCACAGTCTGCTGCTGGTTCTTTCGAGCCTCGCGTGCCTTCTGGGCTTGTTCGTACTTGAACTTGCCGTAGTCCATAATCTTGGCGACCGGCGGCTTTGCTCGCGGAGCAACCTCAACCAGGTCAAGGTCTGCTTCGTAAGCGAGCTTGAGTGCGTCACCGGTGCGGACAACGCCCACCTGCTCACCATTCGGTCCTACAAGGCGGACTTCCGGTACTCGAATATCCTCGTTAATACGAGCTTCAGCGCTGATGTGGCCTCCTAGGTTGAACCTGAACAATCTTCGTTTCAAACCGCGATAGCAAGCGGGAAAGGAAGAAAAGCCACGCGTCTACAGCGGATTACTACACACTGTATAAGGACGCCTTCCAATCGTGCGATGTGACATCACCGATTAGGGTGGACCCCGGCGCTACCGTAATTCTTTGGCGCACCTAGGGTGGGACTTAAATCCTCTTCGCTGCCGAATGCAACTAAATGCTCCCCGAAGGCAGCAAGCATCGCATTCTGGCGGTCGTAGACGAGATGTTAACACAGCTGTTCTCGCATACCAAAACCGGCTCTCACTCCGGGTTATTCACCATCGGTACCCGACGCGATACCAAGCGTCAAAAAAAGTGCAATCCGAATTGTAATCAGATTGGTAGATTCTCTCCATAGTTTTTAGGCCAAACACGATTAAAGTCGTCACCATGAATACTGGCTCCAACGGCTTTGGCCCTAAAGCCGAGAACACCAATCCTAATCAGCATTCCGCCCGATACGGCAAGCCACCGACCGGCGATTTTGTCCTGACCGGCGACTCCGTCTCAGAGCTTTCCCATGCTCTGGCAGATCTCGAGGCTAGCTCGCTTCGGCTGGCTCAGCTCACCCGTACTTGGCAGGTACGCCTTTCCCAGGCAAGCGAGCACGCGCCGACCGTACCGCGCTCGCCTCAAACTATGGGCACGGAATCTGCGCCAGCACCCCAAGGGGCTCCTCAGCACAATCCGCAACCGCCGCCAGCGCCCAGTCCACCACTAGAGCAGGCGCCTCCTCCCCGTTGGGCACCGCAGGCTGAGCAGACACTGACCACACCGCAGTATCCCCAGCAGCCTCAGCAGATGCAGGTGCCATCACCGCCAACACAAGCGGACTGGCGGAATCAACCAGCTCCCCTGCCACAGAGCGACGCAGCTGCGCAGCCGATGTTTGGCTTCCCCTCTGCCCACCAATGGCGGCGGGATTCAAAGTCACCACAGTCTTCTCCCTCGTCACAGTCTTCTCCCACAGACTCCACCCCGCCACCGAAGCTGCCAGAGGCATCGCGCGAACCTCGCGAGCCCTGGTGGCGCAACGAGAAGGCAATCATCAGAATCATCGCCATCTTCGGTGGTCTCATCACCGCTGCCGGTATCGCGTTTTTCGTCGCGGTCGCAATCCAATCCGGCCTGATTGGACCGGCCGGTCGTGTGATCCTGGCTTACTTGTTGGCCGCCGTGCTCGCGGTCGCGGCTGTGCGAGCGCACCGTCGTCAAGCACCGCCTGCTGGTGTGACGGCGTTGATTGCGACATCACTAGCCGCTGCGCACCTGACAACGATGTCGATGTCCTACCTCCTCGACTGGATTCCGGTGGCAGCGACGCTGGTCATCATGTTGCCTTTCGCCGCAGTCGGTCTATACGGCGCGCGGTGGACGAAGTCGAGTGCAACCGCGGCGTGGACAATCACAATCAACACCGGATTAATGCTGTGGGCGACGATCGGCCTCAACTTCCACGCCCGCCCGCTGAGCTCCTCGCTCGCGCAAATCCCCCTTCAACTGATGGTCATCGCCGCTATCGTCTGCCTCCTGAACGTCCCCTTCCGGAAGTACGTAGTCGCATTCCTGCTCGGCGCAAACGTTCTCATCGGCGTAATCACGACCAACAATGCACTGGTGATGCCCGCAATCGCCGCACTCACCATTGCCCTTTTCGCGTTTGCCCAGTTCGGCCCGCTGGCGATGGCTCGCCAACTCACTCCCGAGCTTGACGACGAGCCTTCGGAAACCAGCACCTGGGAAGACGATCTGGTCACCATCACGTCAGTAGTTGCCTTCTCGACTCCGGTTGTAGCTGCAGTCCCCACCATCAACGCCGCACAGTCCACCTCCAGCCTCTGGTTGCTGCTCTACGGCGGATTCGTGCTGTTCATCGCAATTGCTGCAGTATTCCTTTGGAACCGTGCCATCTTCCGCTATCTCGCCCCATTGGCCTTGGCCACGGCAATTCTGCCCTGGCTAGCGCTCGCGGTGGCAGGCCCAGAAAGGAGCTCAGGAGCCGATACTGGACCCCACACTTGGGGTCTCATCCCAATCTCCATCGGTGCCGCGCTCTTTGTCTGGGCGCTGGCCACAGCACCGAAGCACGGCGCGATTGGCGCACGACTACAGGCTCCTGAACCAACCCGGGATGCCGTGGCACCATATACAAAGATTGCGGCACTGACCTGGCTGCTCGGCGCAACGGTAGTACACCTCTACATCCTGCCCGCAGCGTTGAATGCCGGTGCTGCGGCTGGCTACTCGGCAACGTGGGCAGAAATGCTTTCGCTGTTGTTCCTGCTGTGCGCCGACGTCGGCCTGGCCGTGACGGCAGCGAGGTCGCAGCTACCGCCAGCTTTTGCACTGATTGGCCTGGCTGCACTGGGTATGCCATTTATCGTGCTGCTCACGACTATTGGCGTGAGCTTCAGCGCCGCACACATGTTGCTGAGTATTTTCTGGGCCACGATTGCCGGCATGCTGGTGCTATCGAAGAGGTTCCACCACATTCCGGCGCGACTGGCAGCGGGTTTGACGATTGCGGCGCTGTCTATCGTCAAGCTGATCTTCTACGACATGGCCACGCTCGATGGCGTTATCCGCGCCTTGGCGTTCCTCGGCTGTGGTCTGATTCTGCTGGCCATGGCGGTCTCCGGGGCGAAGCAGAAGAGTGCCGAGGAGCCGGCGGCACCGGACCGTGACGGCACCGCCAGCGATACTGACGCTGCCGACGCTGCTGCCGACGCTGCCGGTGCGAGCGGCGCAGCAGATGCCGACCCCGCTGCTGACAGAATGGAAGGCATCACCCGCACCGACGGTCCTGGAATTTCCGACGGAAACGAGCCGACTACCTAAGCTACTTAAGCAGCGGCTTCAGGTACTGCCCGGTGTGGGAGCCGGAACAGTTCGCGACATCCTCCGGCGTGCCCTCTACAACCACGGTGCCACCGCCGGAGCCGCCTTCCGGCCCCATGTCGATGATCCAATCCGCAGACTTGATGACATCCAAATTGTGCTCAATGACAATGACGGTGTTGCCCTTGTCCACCAGGCCCTGCAACACCAACATGAGCTTGCGGATGTCCTCAAAATGCAGCCCCGTGGTCGGCTCATCCAAGATGTAGACCGTCCGGCCATTGGAGCGCTTCTGCAGCTCACTGGCCAACTTCACGCGCTGAGCCTCACCACCCGAGAGCGTGGTTGCCGCCTGCCCGAGACGGACATAGCCCAGGCCGACGTCGACAAGCGTATTGAGATAACGCGCAATCGACTGAATCGGCTCGAAGAACTCCGCTGCCTCGGAGATGGGCATGTCCAGAACCTCAGCGATGGTCTTGCCCTTGTAACGAACCTCCAGCGTTTCGCGGTTGTAGCGCGCGCCGTGGCAAACCTCGCAAGGCACATAGACGTCCGGCAGGAAGTTCATCTCAATCTTGATGGTGCCGTCGCCCTTACACGCCTCACAGCGGCCGCCCTTGACGTTGAAGCTGAATCGACCGGGCTTATAGCCACGAACCTTGGCCTCTTGCGTCTCGGCGAAGAGATTGCGGATCTTGTCGAACACACCGGTGTACGTCGCTGGGTTGGAACGCGGGGTGCGACCAATCGGCGACTGATCAACTTGCACCAGCTTGTCCAGCTGATCCAACCCCTCCACGCGGCTGTGTCGACCCGGCACCTGACGAGCACCGTTGAGCTCGTTGCTCATCACCTTGGCCAGGATTTCGTTGACCAAGGTGGACTTGCCGGACCCGGAAACACCCGTAACGCAGGTCAACACGCCGAGGGGGAACTTCACGTCGATCTTCTTCAGGTTGTTTTCGCGAGCGCCCTTGACCGTCACCATGCGCGACTTATCAATCGCACGACGGTTCTCCGGCACCGCCAATACCCGACGACCCGAGAGATACGCACCTGTCAGTGACTCCTCGCAGTCAACGATGCCCGACGGTTCACCTTGGTAGACAATCTGTCCACCGTATTCACCGGCCTTTGGCCCAATGTCGACCAGCCAATCGGCCTCGCGAATCGTGTCCTCATCATGCTCGACCACAATCAGGGTATTACCCAGGTCGCGCAGGTTCTTCAGAGTCTTAATCAGGCGGTTGTTGTCGCGCTGGTGAAGACCAATCGATGGCTCATCTAAGACATAGAGCACGCCTGCGAGCCCCGAGCCAATCTGTGTGGCCAGACGAATTCGCTGCGCTTCACCACCGGACAGCGTGCCCGCCGAGCGCGACAGGGACAGATAGTCCAGCCCCACATCTAGCAGGAACTTCAGACGAGCCTGCACCTCACGCAGAACACGCCCGGCAATCATTTCCTCGCGCTTGCCCAGAGTCAGGGAATTCAGAAATGCCGAGCCATCGTGAACCGATAGCTCTGTCAGCTCGGCAATATTCTTCTGCCCGAACTCCGCCGAATCCAACGTCACCGAAAGAATCTCCGGACGCAAACGAGTACCGCTACATGCCGGGCACGGCACCTCACGCATGTATCCCTGGAAGCGCTCCTTCTGAGAGTCACTCTCCGCCTGCGACAGCTTGCGGTGCAGGTACGGCATCACGCCTTCAAACGGCGCAGTGTACTGGCGAGTACGGCCGTAGCGATTGCGGTAACGCACCGTGACCTTGTGGCTGGAACCATGCAGCAGGGCCTTGCGCTGCGGCGCTGTGAGGTCTTCGAAAGGCGTGGTCGGGTCGAAGCTCATCTCGGTGGCGAGGCCTTCAACCAGCTTTTCAAAGTACTTCTTGTTCAGCGTCTGCCGCCACGGCGCAATCGCCTCAATCGTCGGCAGCGACGGATCTGGAATCACCAGGTCCGTGTCCACCTCCAGCTTGGTACCGATACCGTCACACTCCGGGCACGCACCATACGGCGAGTTAAAGGAAAACGACCGTGGTTCCAGCTCATCGATAGCAATGCGGTGCCCATTCGGGCAGGCCATCTTCTCCGAGAACCGCTGGGTTCGACGCGGGTCGTCCGCCTCTAGCCCGACGGCGTCGATGACCACGACGCCGTCGGCAAGCAGAAGCGCCGTTTCGACGGAATCGGTGAGCCTGCGCTGCTGCGACTCCTTCACCTGGAGACGGTCAATGACCACGTCAATATCGTGCTTGACCTGCTTCTTCAGCTTCGGCGGATCCGTCAGACGGTGCATTTCACCATCGACGATGACACGCGCGTAGCCCTCGGATGCGAGGCGTTCAAATAGGTCGACGAATTCACCCTTGCGCGTGCGCACGACGGGTGCGAGGACCTGGAATTTGGTGCCCTCCGGCATCTCCATGACCTGATCGACGATCTGCTGTGGAGTCTGTGAGGAGATTACTTCCCCACAGGTCGGACAGTGCGGAGTACCGGTGCGCGCGTAGAGAAGACGCAGGTAGTCATACACTTCAGTGATGGTTCCGACGGTCGAGCGCGGGTTGCGGTTCGTCGACTTCTGGTCGATCGACACCGCCGGCGAGAGCCCCTCAATCATCTCTACATCGGGCTTTTCCATCTGCCCCAGGAACATGCGCGCATAGGAGCTCAGCGACTCCACGTAACGGCGCTGGCCCTCGGCGAAAATTGTGTCAAATGCCAGTGACGATTTACCCGACCCTGACAGACCGGTGAAAACCACCATCTTGTCTCTGGGCAAATCGATGTCAACACCCTGCAGGTTATGCTCGCGGGCGCCTCTGACCACTAGACGTTCAGCCACAGTGGGAAACCTCAATTCGTCGACGATTCACTGCCGACTAGTCTACAGTCCATAACCAATTTTTCGCACATGTGTTCAGAGACTCGTGGTTACGTTGCGCTCCTAGCGCGCCGACAGACACCTCATTACCCTGGGGCGCATGAACGACGACATTACAATCAGCCCCTACTCCAATTCGCCGAGCACGCGCGGCGTTGAGCGCATTGACTACGGCAATGTCACTATTTATAAGACCTCCGTCGGATCGATGGACAACAACGTCTACCTTTTGGTCGACTCCCGCGAGCCCGACAATTCCCTACTTATCGACGCCGCCACCGACGCCGACCATCTAATCCGCCTGGTTGAGCACGTCGGCGCGCAGGTCCGCACGATTGTCACCACGCACTCCCACGGCGATCACGTTCAGGCGCTCGGCGAGCTCCTGCAGTCATTCCCGGCCCGCCACATCACGTCCAGCCTCGACGCTACCGACATTCCCGAGCCCGCCGACCAGCAGCTCGACGGCGGCGAGACCATCACGTTCGGCCAGGGCATCACGCTGCCCACGTTCATCCTTCGCGGACACACCAAGGGCGGCCTCTGCCTCGACCTGTCCGCCAAGGAAGCCGGCGCGCTTTCCGACGACACCCCGTCACACCACCTCTTCGTCGGTGACAGCATCTTCCCAGGCGGTGTCGGCAAAACGTACTCGCCCGAGGATTTCACGCAGCTTATCGACGATGTCGAGAGCCGCGTCTTCCACGTCTACCCCGCCGACTCGGTGATTCACCCCGGCCACGGCAAAGACACCACAGTTGGTGTCGAGAGCCCCGAGGTCGAGAACTGGCGCCAGCGTGGTTGGTAGTGCTGGATGAGCGTGGTCGGTAGTGCTGGATGAGTGTGGTTGGCAGCGCTGGATGCAGCCGGAGCTTCTGAAAAACTCGTCATTCCCGCGACATAAATAGGCCGGGCTGCGTAGGATTAATAGTGAATTACAGCGACCAGATGGCCAAAAACACGGTTTCACCTGGACGACAAAGGAGATGGAATTTAGATGATTCGCAAGTTTGCCCGACCAATGCTGGCCTCGGTTTTCGTTGCCGACGGTATCGACACGCTGATGAACCAGAAGGATCATGAAGAGGGCGCACGCGACCTGATTGCCCGCGTCCGCTCCGTAACCCCGAACCAGTACAACAAGTACGTGCCAAATAGCGAGAAGCTGGTTGTCCAGGTCGTCGCTGGCACCAAGGTTGCTGCGGGTTCCCTCTACGCTCTGGGTAAGGCCCCACGCCTGTCCGCCACCGCTCTGGTCGCTGCACAAGTTCCGACGATGCTGGCTCGCCACGCATTCTGGGAAACCCAGGATTCGAAGGAGAAGGCAGCTCGCCGCACTGGTTTCCTGACCGACATCGGTCTGCTGGGTGGCCTCTTCCTAGCTACCGCTGACACCGACGGCAAGCCGGGTGTCGCTTGGCGCGCTGAGAAGGCAGGCAAGCAGCTGAACAAGAAGGTTCAGGCTGCCCTGCCAACCAAGTCTGAAACCGAGCAGCGCACTGAGGAAATCAGCGCAGCCTTCGCCTCCGCCGGCGAGAACGTCCGCGAAAAGGCCGGGCTGCTCCGCGATCGCGCATCTGAGGCCACCGATGGGGCTCGTGAATACGTCGAGGACAACAAGGACGGCTGGCGCGAGCAGCTCACCGACGCCTTCGACACCGCTAAGAGCTACGTCGAAGACAACAAGGACGACTGGATTGCCAAGGCCACCGAGCTCGCTGAGGACGCGCGGGACTATGCCGAGGACCTGGGCAAGGATCTCAAGAAGGACACTCGCAAGCAGCGCAAGGAACTGCGCAAGCGCGCAGCCAAGGCTTCCAAGGAGGCCAAGAAGTCCGCAAAGAAGGCGCAGAAGCGCCTGCAGTAAGTTTGCTGCCGCAGTTAAAGCGGTATACTTAAACGCTCCCCACGCCACTACGCGTGCGGGAGCGTTTTCATATTTTTATATTCATTCAGCACATCAGTTAGCACTAATTTTGCGATTCGTTGAGGAGACCAGGTTGGCGTCGCGCGCATCCGAGCCCGGGCAGGACCAGACAGGCCGCATTGGCCACACTGGCCAGGCAGGTCTGCCGGACCAGGCAAGTTCAGCACCACAGCGAGAAGAAGAAAGCATCCTCGCTGCCGAACAGGCCTACGTCGACCGTGCGTTCAGCTTCCTCGACCGGGCACGCGAGCGCGACCAAGAGTACCTGCGCCAGGTCATGCTCATCGACGACCCAGACCCGCAAGCCCGCGTGGAACGCGAGGTGGAATACCACCGACTACAGGCTAATCTGGACCGCTACCGCTCAGCCGAGATTGGCCTGGTCTTTGGTCGAATCGATATCGATGACACAGACCCCGACAATCCTTTGGCAGCGGAAGGGCCGGGGGCGACCGTCGATAAGCGATACATCGGGCGAATCGGCCTGTCCGATGAAGACGACGACTACCGCACGGTCATCATGGATTGGCGTGCCGACGGTGCGCGCCCGTTTTACCTGGCCACGACCGCGCATCCCGAGGGAGTCAGTCTGCGTCGACACCTGCGCACTCACGGCCGGAAGGTCCACAGCATTGACGACGAATGGCTCTCCGGCGAGGAAGCCGACAGCGCACACGAGACCGAAGTTGAAGCGGGCGTCGGTGGCGAATCGGTGCTGCGGGAGGTCATGAATCAAGCGCGCACCGGCCATATGCGCGGCATTGTGGAGACCATTCAGCGCGAGCAGGACCTCATCATCCGCGACTCCACCCGCGGCACCCTGGTCGTCCAGGGCGGTCCCGGCACAGGCAAGACGGCAGTGGCGCTGCATCGCGTCGCATGGCTTCTCTACACCTACCGCGATCAACTGGCGAAAACCGGTGTCCTCATCATCGGCCCAAACACAACTTTCCTCGACTACATCTCGCGCGTGCTGCCGAGCCTCGGCGAAACTGGCGTGGTGCTGACCACCATCGCAGATCTCTACCCCGGCGTGCGCGGTTCCAACGCGCTTATCGACGGACACAACCCCGAACCCCTGGTTGCGCAGGAAGTTAAGGGCTCGATTGAGATGCTCACTATCCTGCGCGAAGCCGTGCGGGCCTACCAGGAGCTCCCCGCGGAACCTCTTGAAGTCCGGAACGACAACATCACCCTGACGATCACACCTGACATGGTGAAAGCTGCACGCACGCGTGCGCGGCGGACTCGGAAACCCCACAATCTGGCCCGGCCGATTTTCCGCGATCACGTGGTGGAGCTCCTGGCCGCGCAGATGGCCGAGGTCATCGGCGCCGACCCGCTGGGCGGCGAGAACCTGCTGTCCGTGACCGACGTTGCCGACTTACGTGACGAAATTGACGAATCGGGAGCAGTCGCCGACATCCTCGACGAGCTGTGGCCTGCGCTTACGCCCGAGCGGGTGCTGTCGGAACTGCTGAGCTCTCGCGAGGCCATCGACTACGCCGCCACCGATTACGACGAGCTGACGCGCGAGGCTCTCTACCGGCCGGAAGGCACCGACTGGATGCCTTCCGACGCCCCGCTTCTCGACGAGCTGGCGGAACTCCTCGGCCCAGTTGGTGACGCGGAGGCCGATGAAGAGGATTGGCAGGCCCGCGTCGAGGAGGCGCAGGGCGCGTTGGATACCCTGTCCAGTTCTGCGTCCCAGGATCTTGACGACGGCTTCGAGGCCGAGATCTTGTCAGCGTATGACGTCATCGATGCCGAGGCACTGGCCGAACGCCACCGTGAGCGCGACCTGCGATCCACCGCCGAGCGGGCGGCGGCGGATCGCCTGTGGGCCTACGGCCATGTCATCGTCGACGAGGCTCAGGAACTCTCCGCGATGGCCTGGCGAATGCTGCGCCGCCGCAGCCCCAACGGCTGGATGACTCTCGTCGGTGACGTGGCCCAGACGGGCTCCCCCGCAGGTGCCGCGACCTGGGACGATGTGCTGGAACCCATCATCGGCGCGAGGTGGCATCTCCACGAGCTGACCGTCAACTACCGCACCCCAGCTGAGGTGATGGAGGTTGCCGCCAGCGTCCTGGCTCAGATTGATCCGGAGCTGGAGGCGCCGCAGTCGATCCGCGCGACCGGCCGCAAGCCTGTCCAGGCTCGCACCGTGACGGAGGCTCTGGCGCATGTGGAGCAGGTTGCGCAGCCAGACCGCCTGGTCGCTGTAATCGCGCCCGCCGAGTTGCTCGAAGCCACGCGCGCGGAGGTGCGGGAGTTCCTCGGTGGTGGAGCTGATGGAGATGGTGACCCTGATGGTGCTGGCGGGGCTAGTGCCGCCGATGACGCACCTGCTACTCGCCCCAGCAAACTCACCAACTGCGCGGTCTACGACATCACGACCTCAAAAGGCCTGGAATTCGACGAGGTCATCGTCGTTGCGCCCGACCAGATTGTGGCGCAATCCCCACAGGGGCTACAGGACCTGTACGTTGCACTGACTCGTGCGACCCAGGGGCTAATTGTTGTGGCGCCTCAGCAGTCGGGCGTTTTGCCGGAGCTGCAATGGTTAGAATGACGAGGATAGTGCCGTACAGAATGAGTGAGACATTATGTCCCAAAACTATCTACCTCAGCTAGCTGAACTTCGCGCACGCCGTCTCATTGCCCAGGGGTTAGCTGCAAGTCAAGCACGCAGCGATTGGAATACAAACCTCAAGTCGCCTGCATTATCAGCAACGCATGGCATGGTTGCTCTGCAAGGACAGAATTATTCGAACGGTGTTGATGCCATCGCCTTGCGCAGTGGCAGCACCACCGACGATGTTTTAGCAGCCATTTCTTCTTACGACATCGTTCGCTGTTGGTCGCAACGAGGCACCCTGCACTTTGTTTCAGCGCAAGACGCGGGAGCAATTATGAGGTTGACGAATCCGCGCATCGAAAAGGCGGCCGCAAGACGTCGTACGACACTCGGGCTTTCTCAAGATGATGTGCAGACCGCAAGGGCAGCATTTCATTCCGAATTGCGCTCACGTGGCCTGTCCGACCCGCTGACTCGGACTGAAGCCTATGAGGTTTTCGCAGATCATGGAATAGACCCCACGGAACAAAGAGGCCCTCACCTACTGCGCTCATTCGGCGGCGAAGGTGCTGTCGTCCAAGGGCCACGAAAAGGATCCGAAGATACCTTCGTCCTGCTTGCCGACGTAACTTTCAAAGGCGGCCTCTCAGCAAATACCACAGAGGGCTCCAGCACAGAACACTCAGCTGAATCCACGCTGGCCGACATTGCCTGGCGCTATGTTAATTCTCGCGGACCTATCTGTGTAGCTGACTTCGCGTGGTGGCTGGGGCTGACGAAAACTCAAGCGAAAAAGGCCCTTAAGCTTATCGACCACTTAATAGTTCCTTTCTCCCTCGATTCCTCTGCCTCTCCGGACGCGCCAACTGACACAGAATTCATCGGCGAAAATCTCGCGCAAAATGAGTACTTCATGCCGACATGGCAGCAGAACGTAACTGAAGCCGAGCTTGAAGCCGCGCTTTCACTGACGCTTCGACTGCCCGCTTTTGACGAGTACCTCATGGGCTACGGCAGCCGCACCGAAATTCTTCCTGAATCCCTTCGCAACCAGGTCTTAACCAGAAACGGAATTAGCTGGCCTTTTGTAGTTGAAGAAGGGATTATCACCGGCCGGCAATAGAAAAACCGGCACCTCATCTAAGAGGTGCCGGTTTAAAGCGAAGGCTAAATTGTTAGCTGACGGTCTTACTAGCTCACCGTTTTGTTAGCTCACAGTGTGAACGATCATGACGTCACAGTCCGACTGACGAGCAACATCAGCCGGCACAGAGCCCAGCAGACGACCAGTCAGCGAGTTAATGCCGCGGTTACCAACCACCAGCAGGTCAGCGCGACGGTCAGTGACCAGAGACATCAGAGCCTCAACCGGGGAGCCGGAACGAACCTCGGTCTCAACCTTGGTAGCGCCGACGGCCTCTGCGGCCTCCTTAGCAGCAGCCAGGTTCTTCTGAGCCGGATCATCACCGAGGACCTGAACCGAATCCTGGCGCAGGGTCTTGGACGCATCCTCTGCAGTCTCGTAGTAAGCGCAGCCGATAACCAGGGTGGCATCGAAAGCAGCAGCAATCGAGGCAGCGCGCTCTACTGCGAGCAGCGACGACTTAGAACCATCCGTGCCGACAACAATGGTCTTGTAATCACTCATGAAAACTATCCCTCACTGTGGAAGTTGCATTAAAACAGTTCATCGTGCGTAACGCCGTCGTTGCCCCGAACCCACTGGCCAGAGGCACTTTCGCGAATACACTGTTTTACTTCCCACAACAGTAGCAAAAAACTACTCGACACCGGCCTCAATCATCCCCTTTAGTTCCTTCTTGAGGTCGAAAATCTCATCGCGCAAGCGCCCCGCGAGCTCGAACTTCAACTCTCGCGCAGCCGCGGCCATCTGCTCCGACAAATCCGCGATAAGCGCCTCGAGCTCCGCCCTCGGCATCTGCTTACCGCTAGCACCACCGGCCGCGCCCGAGCCGTCGGCACGCGAGAGCAGCGCATCAGCGGCCGCACCGGTCTTGCCTTCGTAATCGGTGTCAGCGTTGTCGTAGACCTGATCCAGAATGTCCGCAATCTTCTTGCGCAGCGGCTGCGGATCGATGTCATGCTCAGTGTTGTACGCGATCTGCTTTTCGCGGCGACGCTCCGTCTCATCGATGGCGAACCGCATGGAATCGGTGATCTTGTCGGCGTACATGTGCACCTCGCCGGAGACGTTTCGCGCGGCACGACCAATCGTCTGAATCAACGAGCGCTCCGAACGCAGGAACCCCTCCTTGTCGGCGTCGAGGATTGCCACCAGCGAAACCTCGGGCAAGTCCAGCCCCTCGCGCAGCAGGTTAATACCGACCAGCACGTCGTACTCGCCGAGACGCAACTGCCGCAGCAACTCAACGCGCTTGAGCGTATCAACATCCGAGTGCATGTAGCGCACCTGCACGCCATTTTCGAGCAGGTAGTCGGTCAGATCCTCCGCCATCTTCTTCGTCAGGGTGGTCACGAGAACGCGCTCGTCACGCTCGGTGCGCTTTCGGATCTCGCCGATCAAATCATCGATCTGCCCCTCAGTAGGCTTAACGACGATCTTGGGGTCCACCAGCCCAGTCGGACGAATAACCTGCTCCACATACTCGCCACCGGTCTTTTCGAGCTCATAGTCACCCGGCGTTGCGGACATGAACACGACCTGGCCCACTCTGGCATCGAATTCGTCGAACGTCAGCGGGCGGTTATCCAGCGCCGATGGGAGGCGGAAACCGAAGTCGACGAGGTTGCGCTTACGGGAAGCGTCGCCTTCGAACATGCCGCCAATCTGCGGCACGGTGACGTGCGACTCATCGATGATGGTGAGGAAGTCCTCCGGGAAATAGTCGATGAGCGTCGCGGGGGCCGAGCCCGGCGCGCGACCATCGATGTGGCGCGAGTAGTTCTCAATGCCGGAGCAGAAGCCGACCTGTTCAATCATTTCGAGGTCGTACTCCGTGCGCATGCGCAGGCGCTGTGCTTCCAGCAACTTGCCGCGGTTTTCCAGATCCGCCAGGCGTTCGGCGAGTTCGGCCTTGATGTCCGCGACGGCCCGTTCCATGCGCTCCGGGCCGGCGACGTAGTGCGTAGCTGGGAAGATGCGCAGCTCCGGGACTTGGTCGATGACGTCGCCCGTGACTGGATTGAGGTAGTACAGCGAATCAATCTCGTCGCCGAAGAACTCCACCCGCACGGCCTTTTCTTCGTAGGCCGGGATGATGTCGACCACGTCACCTTTTACTCGGAAGGTGCCGCGGGTAAAGGCGATGTCATTGCGGGCGTACTGAATGTCCACCAAAAGGCGCAGGAACTGGTCGCGATCGACTTCCTCGCCCTCCTTCAGCCACACCGAACGATCGAGGTAAGACTGCGGGGTACCCAGGCCATAGATGCAAGAAACAGAGCTGACGACGACTACGTCGCGACGCGACAGCAGCGCTGAAGTAGCCGAGTGGCGCAGGCGCTCCACGTCCTCGTTGATCGACGAATCCTTTTCAATATAGGTATCGGTCTGCGCGATGTAGGCCTCGGGTTGGTAGTAGTCGTAGTACGAAACGAAGTACTCGACCGCGTTGTTTGGCAGCAGGCTGCGGAGCTCATTGGCCAGCTGGGCCGCCAGCGTCTTGTTCGGTGCCATGACCAGAGTTGGCCGCTGCACCTTTTCGATCAGCCACGCTGCGGTGGCTGACTTACCGGTGCCCGTGGCACCCATCAGGACTACCTCGCGCTCGCCTCTATCTAGGCGCTCCGACAGTTCCGCGATTGCCTGCGGCTGGTCGCCCGAGGGCTCGAACTCGCTGATGACCTCGAAGTTTCCCTCAGCGCGCTCGACTTCACCGACGGGCCGGAACTCCGAGTGCGCGAGGACGGGTTGCTCTGCTGCAAATGCCATAGTTCCCAGCGTAGCGAAGGCTGTCTTGAAAGCGGCTGGTTACGTTACTTCCTGGGGCTTTGGGCTGTCCAGGGCTGGGGCCCAGGGGCTTAGGAGCGGCTGTCGAGTTCCGGACCAACATTAAAATCGGCACAGATTTGGACAAGGCTGGCATAAAGTCGCTGCCAGGCCAGCAAAGGCGGGTTCCGCCTCACCAGCTGGCCCTTAGTGCGCATGGACTGACTCCTGGTGAAGCGCAAGCCGTCTTATCGATGGTCCGCGGCTGCGAGGCTGCGAGGCTGCGGGAGGCCTGGGTTATCCACACCCTGAAAGTTGTCCACAGATTGGACGCGGAGCCTCTCTCACAGAAAATCCCCTGGGCCGCAAAAGCTTAGAGTCCCGACCATGGGAAGCTTCACCACGGCCGAGTTACGTGCACTCGGCATCGGAGAGAAAAAGACCAGAGCCCTCCTACAACAAGGCAGGCTAATTAAATTGGTACGTGGCCTCTACATTGACGACCACTCTCCCGCCTCAGTCGCCCGAGCAATCACGGGGCATTACAAAAGCATTGCGCTAAGCGGCAAAAGCGCAGCTCAAATCCACTTGAGACTTCCCCTGACACTTCCTATCCAGGCAGAGGGCGCGGGATCAGTTCAGGCCGAGACCTTCTCCATTAGGCACAGTCGTCTGCCGGCCTACACCGACATCAATGGCCTCCCAGTTGCCGAAGCCCTCTGGGCAGCACGCGCTTCAAAAGACTATGCACACAGAATCCTGGAAACACACTACGCCGGCCGGGACGGCGAGAAGCGACTCAACCACGACCTCAGCCGGATGCGGAAAGTCCCCGCATGGCTGCGTGAAACCATCACCACCACGCCGATTGGCTCATGCAGCGAACTCGAGCGCAAGCTGGCCCGTCCACTAATCAAGCGCGGGTACCGCATCCGAATGAACCAGTACATCGGCCCCTACTGCTTCGACATCCTGCTTGACCAGTGGAAAATAGCTATCGAAGTCGACTCAGAGACGTACCACGCTAACGAGGACTCGTTCATCGCAGATCGCTGGAAGGCCAACTCCGGCACGCTGCACGGCTGGATAATCCTAAGGTTCACAGACTCATGCATCAATTGGAATCTCGACAGCGTCCTCGACGAGGTTGAGCAGGCAATCCGATGGGTACAAAAGCGCCGTCCCCGCGTGGACTATAAACCAGGATGGCCTGCCTGCCAGAAAGTCTGGGAGTGGAATCCAACGGTTGGCTACGCCAACAAGCAATGACACCTGTCATGGGCAATTCGTGACACCACCTATACGTCCATACCTCTAATCCGCGCTGAACTTGGAACTATGAATCCGGACGTAATTCTCGAGTTCTCCAATATCACCAAGCAATTCAGCAAAGGCCAGGTAACCGCACTCGATGATGTCAGCGCCACCGTCCGCCGCGGTGAGGTCGTCGCCATCCTCGGTGAAAACGGCGCAGGCAAAACCACACTTATCGATCTCATCCTCGGCCTGACCACACCCACCGCCGGCCGCATCGAAGTCAACGGCCAATCATCCAGGAACGCGGTCAATGCTCAGCAGGTCGGCGCTATCTTGCAGACGGGCGGTTTGCTTCCCGACGTAACGGTCGAGGACACACTCAAGATGATTGCCAGTGGCTATTCGGAGCATGTGGCGTTGGCGGACGTCGTAAAGCAAGCGCGGCTGGAACCCTTGCTGAAGCGGAAAGTCGGTAAGTGCTCGGGCGGTGAGCAGCAGCGATTGAAGTTTGCGTTGGCCCTGCTCGGTGATCCGGAGTTGATTGTGTTGGATGAGCCGACAGCGGGGATGGATCCGAGTGCGCGGCGCAATTTTTGGGCGGATATTCATGCCCGGGCGGAGCGTGGCACGACGGTGTTGTTCACCACGCATTACATGGATGAGGCGGAGGATTTTTCGAAGCGAATCATCATGCTGCACAAAGGGCGTATCATGGCGGACTTGGATACGCCGAGCATGCTTGCGCTGAGTAAATCAGTGCTGGTTGAGGCTAATTTTCCGGGTGCGGCACCGGAGCTTTCAGAGCGCACTGAGGTCGATGAGGTCACCTGGTTGAGTAGCGCTGCTGGGGAACCGGCCGGGACCAGTAGGCGCGTGCGGCTGCGGACACGGGATTCGGACTCACTGCTTCGTCACTTGGTAACGGAGACGGATGCGACCGACTTCACGGTCCAGCGCGCGAAGCTTGATGACATTTTCATTTCTATGCAGCGTGACGCAGATGTTGCAGCTGATGCCACGCCCGATGTCGCCGTGGCTGCTGGGAACTAAAGGAAATAACTGGAAAGGATTGCCATGACGTACACCGCGACTGAAACTTCGTCCGACATACCCGGCGCGACTGCTGGTACCAGCGCAACAAAGCTAACCGAATCCCACGGCCTGTCGACATACATCGCCATTCAGATCAAACGCTATCTGTCCGACTGGTCGAACCTGTTCTTCTCCATCGGCCTGCCCATCTTGTTCTTTCTGGTGTTCGGTGCCTCGCTCGACCGCGGCGGCGATGCCTTCCCTCACGGCAATGTCACCGCCTACGTGATGATTGGCATGGCTATTTACGGCGGCGTCACAGCAGCGGTGGCCAGCGCCGGACAAACGATTATGGAGCAAACCACGGGATGGGGTCGCCAGCTTGCGCTGACACCAATGTCGACGTCGCGTATTGTACTAAGCCAGGCAATTCTGGTGCTCTTCGCCGCAGTGTTGCCGATTGCGGCAATGTATCTTCTCGGCCTCGTCATCGGCACCGAGATGGAGCCACGGGCCTGGATTGTCAGCTTCATTCTCTGTGTTGTAACCTGTCTGCCGTTTGGTTTCTACGGCTATGCCTGGGCACTGCTGCTGCCGAAGCCGTCAGCGCTCAGTATCGCGTCGGGCTCGATTGTCGTGCTGTCTTACCTCGGCAACCTCTTTATCCCGATGCAGGGCGCGTTGCTGGCAATCAGCCGCTTCACGCCGCTGTTCGGTTCTGTGACTCTGTCGAGGTATCCGCTGACCGCAGGTCTTACTCCCAGCACGGATACTGGTGCAGGACTCTACACCGAGCCACTGTGGGTGCCCATTGTCAATGTTGCAGTTTGGAGCATCCTGCTAATCGGCTTCTGCATATATCTGAACAAGCGCGAGAAGTCGCGGCTGTAAATAACGCGGCGAAACACGGCTAGATAGCAAACCCAAGCGATAGCCATCGCCTCCATCTAACCTGTGACTAACGAGACCAACTTCCCTCTGCCACCGACCGAGACCGCCTAGGCATCTATGACAACCACTTTGCGACGCAGCTTCAGCCATCCTTTCCAGGGATTCCATGTCTACTCCGCACTGTCGGCTGGCATCTGGATTGTGGTTTTACCCTTCGTCTTCTTCGGTTTCGGCGCCGAAAAGGTCGCTCAGATAACTGCGCTGATTGTCAGCTTTGCGCTGGTGTACATCTTCATCTGGGGCTCACTTCACTACTATCCTCGCGGCTGGTTGCAACGAGCTCGCAACATACTTGCCCTGTGCATAGTCGCAGCGTTCGGCCTGCTCTCCATCCCGCTTGTGGGAAACGGCGCCAGCGCATTCCTGCCATTTGTCGCAGCATTGCTCAGTTGGATGCTGCCCATCATCCCCGCCATCCTCAGCATTGGCGTGCTCGGCGCAACAATCGTTACCATTAGTCATTTCTTGGCTCCGGAAAGCGGTCTCATCTTACCCATCGATGCCCTGTTTTGGGCCGTCGTTGTCTGCTGCGTTGTTCAACTCAGCAGGTTCTCCCAGGAACGAGCCCAGCTCAACCAGGAAATTGAGCTCAGCCAGCAGCGCGACTCCATCGCCCGCGATGTCCACGACGTGCTGGGCCATTCGCTGACGGTCATCTCGCTCAAATCTGAAGTCGCGCGGCGTTTGGTCCACACCAACCCCGATGCCGCCGCTGCCGAACTCGAGGCCATCACCGCTCTGTCGCGCACATCGCTTGCCGAAGTCCGCTCAACAGTCACACGCATGCGCCAGCCGGATCTCGCAGGCGAGCTCGCCGCCGCCGCGCGGGCATTCCACACCGCACACATTGAGGCTTCACTTCCCGACGATTCCAGCGGTGTAACCACCAATGTGAAACTCTTCTCCTGGGTGATTCGCGAGGCCACCACCAATATCATTCGGCATTCTGAGGCGGAGAATGTCTCAATCGAACTCACACCATCCAGCGTGGAAATCATCGACGATGGCATCGGCTTCGACATTTCCGACCTAGGCTGCGATTCCTCCGCGGCTACCACGGGCGAAGGCCAAACTGTCGCCGCTGGTGGATTGGCTGGGCTGAAGCAGCGTGTCCAGGATGCTGGCGGTGACCTCATTATCGAGTCCGCACCAGGTCGCGGCACTCGCCTTGTGGCCACGATGACGCAGTCACGCTTGCAGCGCTCGCACCGCTCCCACCACGCGGGCCGTTCATCCACCACAAGCTCCAAAAACCACCTCACTGACACAACCGTCACCGAATATGCGCGGGAGAATAGATGATTCGCGTTCTCATAGCTGATGATCAGCACCTAGTTCGAGGGGCTTTAAAGGCTCTACTGGAAACCGAACCGGACTTGGACATCGTGGCTGAAGCCGCCGACGGCATTGAAACAACGCAAAAAGTCACCGAGCAGGACGTCGATGTCGCGCTTATTGACATCGAAATGCCGCGCCTCAACGGCATTGACACCATCGCGAAAATTTCTGACCACTGCCGCTGCCTCGTCGTCACTACTTTTGCTCGCCCCGGCTACCTCAAACGCGCACTTCAGGCCGGTGCCAGCGGATTCCTGGCAAAGGACACGCCTCCTGAGCAGCTCGCAGAAGCTATTCGACGCGTCCACTCCGACCTCCGAGTCATCGATCCGGCCTTGGCCGAGGCCTCACTTTTCACGGCCGACTCTCCCCTGACCGACCGCGAAGTCGAGATCGCTCGACTGATTCTCCAAGGCGCTGATACGGGCACAATCGCCGGCCAGCTCTTCATTGCCAAGGGCACGGTGCGCAATCAGGTGTCGTCAATTATCACGAAGACGAATACCTCAAACCGCGTCGAGGCCGCGAAAACTGCTCGCGACAATGGTTGGCTCTAGAAAACAGGTCGAAATACCGCCCTGATTTTCATCGAATCGTTATTACTTTCATAGTGCGAAAACTCCCTACTGCCCACTGCGTGACGCCTACGAACACCCACCACACCTTTGCTTCACGACGTGCACTCATCGCCGGTATCCTCGCCACAACCGCATTGACCTTCACCGCCTGCTCTCAAAACGACGGCGCAGTAACTAGCCAATCGGCAGCTGACACCGCCACCATGACTCAGACTGACGGCAACGCATCAAACGCAAACTCAGAGAATAGGCCGAACCCAACCGGCTCAAACTCTGATGCTGGCGGCAGCAATAACGGTGGCGCTGCCGGAAACTCCGACGACACCTCCGACGATGCAAATTCTTCCGAGACGGCCCCATCACAAAATGGTGGACAAACCAATGGGGATACCGAAACCACGTCTTCGTCGTCAAGCGAAAATGCAGACATCGGCCAGGCGATGAGGGACATCATTTACAGCAACTCGTCGCCGGGGACCACGTTTACCGGGGGCGAGGAGATGACTGTTTACGTGTATGGCGATGGTTACCGCACGAATCTGGTCGTTGCCGGGCCGAATACCAGCTGTGAGTTTACCACCGAGGTCTTCCATCAGCAGACCGACGGTCTCAACGCCACCGCTGATAACATTCGCGATAATTTGAAGCCGAATATTCAGGCAACGAGCCCTGCGACCGGCCAGACCTACGATGTCAGCTGCGGCACGCAGGGCGATGGTGTCGTGGCGTGCAGCGGCGGAAACGACGCACGGATTTATATCAATTAGCGTTGATTGCCATTTCGGGAGCAGGCATTTCGTCTTCACTCGTTGACAGCGCAATTGCTGAATACTGCCCTGGCCGATTGATCAGTTTCGACAGACTTGCGGTAATGGCAGGCAACGATTTCACATCGGTGTAGGTCAAGTATCGAGACTTCCATACAGGCTTGAACTTTTCCTTGTAATTACGCAGCCCGCGGAAGTTATAAATCCGGCCTCCGTAGTTGTACACCAAATAGATGGTTTTTTCGCTGAGCCTGGAATGCGGCCGCGCACCGGTATTCGACATTGGTGCCATACCAAAGTTGAACTCGGTATATCCACGGTCTTTTGCCCATTCCATCAGATTCACGAAAATGCCATCCATCACTCCATCTGGAGCATCAGGTCGAATGCGCATCAAATCCACTGACGCAACCCTTTGCCCTTGCGGCATTATCGAAGCAAATCCTTCGACACGGTCTGAATCCGCCGATCGAACAACTGCAATCGGTGCACGTGACAGATAATTCTCATCAAAGAAACCGAGCGAGAAGCTCATTTCCGTGCGTTTTCCGAGCCACTCCTGCGATGCGTCTCGCAATTCCATAATGAATTCTGGGCTGTACGGTGCCTCGGCAATTTCAAAAGTACAACCAGAGCTTTCTAACTTGTTGTACATACGTCGGAACGTCTTGCCCTTATTACCGACTCGGGTGAAACCCGAAATATCAACCGTCGCATCTTCACCGAGTTTGACCAGGCTCATGCCCTCATTTACACATCGAGCCAAATGGTCTTCGCCCACTTCATAGAATGCGACCGAGCACTGAAAGGTATCCGCATAGTCAATAAAGTCCGCGAACAGTTGATTGAAGGCATCCGGGTCGCCGAATGGATCACCGAGTGCAATCAAGGTCGTGCCATGGGGGCGGTACAGCAACGCTGCACGGTCCGCACCATTTCGCTTATCGACGGTAAAGAAAACCTGCTTATCGCCTAGGTAATACAGATGCGAAAAAGCATTCCCGCCCCATTTTTCAATCAGGGCCTCGAATCGACGTGTCTGCTCTTCGTTTGGGGCTTCGAACTCCGGAGCGCGACAGCGAGAAAACAATACTGCAATTGCCACAGCACATGCGAGCATTACGTAGAAAAGAACCATTGGCCAGTGAGTATTGGCATGCGGGGATGGTGCGGGTACATTGACCACCTTATTTACCCGAAGCGCATGCCAACTCGAAAGAACGATTGGAATAGCAATCGCCAGAGCTGCCGTTGGTACGAAACTACTCCACTTTAATGGGAGTGGATCTCGATCAAACGCACTGCGAGACGCGAATAGTGCAAGTGCAAAGACCCCAAGATAAATAGCCTCTTCGTAGTCGATTCCGCGCACTAGACACGCAACCGCTGCCACCCCAAGCAGCACTAAAACCAGCTGGTAGCAGCGTCTGACTCGTTGGTTAATTCCGCGAGCCAAGATAAGCAACATGACGGCGATAAACAGCACTGTCAAATGCGATGCACGCCGGACAGTGCTCGGCAAAACTTCTTCGATAATCCGAATACGTGAAGCAATTTCAGGTGTCAGCGCCGAAACAAAGAGCAAAAGACTAGAGAAAACGGTGATAACTGCGAGTATCCGAGCCATGACACGGTGCGGAAAATCGGACTCGAGTTCTTTCACGCTGTCGGAGACCCAAAAGACCGCCGCCAGCAGCCACGGAACGATGTAATAGAAAACGCGGTACAGTACAAGGCCAAGCAGAATATGGTTAGTGTCGAGGCCAACTTTGGCGCACAGCGCAAACACTGTGAGGTCGAAGCTACCAGCTCCTGCAGGCAGGAAAGATAGCAATCCGGCCAGAGTGGCGGTTGCAAAAATAAAGATAGCAATCGGGAGTGAAAACTCCGGTGTGAACACCCGAACGCATACCCAGAAGAACAGCCCAGCTGCTGCCCAATCAACGACTGAGGTGCCGAGAAGATACCACTTTTCCCGCTTTCCTATCTGCGCAAAAGTCGTTTTTCTTAAATCAATTACGCCAAGTTTAAATCTATCCGCTAAGAAAAACAGCGGCAGATAAAAACATGAGATTATGGCGACGACAATTAACCAGCCATCGAAATGCACTGCGTACGGCAACGTTATTGCCAACATTACGAATAACCCGAGTAGGTTGGCAGCCCACACACTTGCCGAAACACCAATGGACTTACCTCGGTCCGCACCCGCCCAGGTATAGTATTTCGCACGGATTGTACCTCCGGTGAGCCCACCGAATCCGGCGAAATTATTAAAGGCCTGCGCAATCCAGCCAATCTTCAATGCTTCGCGTGGCGACACCTCCACACCGGCATATTTGGAGGCGACCAAGTCGTAGAGTCCCGTCGCACTGAACGCAATCAGACCTAACACCATGATGATTGCGTTTACGTGCATCGACGTATCAGCAAAAATTTCTCGAAGTTGGCTTCCTGAAATGGCGGCAAACTGGCCACGAGCCACAAGCACGATAATGGAGATTATCGCGATATAGAAAACAATCTTTAAGATTTTTCCGTGCGCCTTAAGCCACTGGTACAAGGATTGCATCGTCATACCTTTAACTCCGATCTTTAATTTCGCAGATGATCTAAACCAGACAGCCATACTTTTGATGGCCGCATCGAGAAAAATAGTGTTCTTGTGTTCTAGTGGCTTTGCGCCCGGATAAGATTCATTTTCTCCGCAAGCCAGGGGAGCTCGTCGTCAAGCGCGCGATCCCACACTTTCCATTCGTGCGTACCGGAATAGGTGCGCTCTTGGACGTCCATTCCCTGTTCCCGTCCGGCTCGGCAGACTTTCCACAGCCCTTCGATGACATCTTTAGATTCCTCATCGCCTATGGAACAGAATGCGGAATAACCTGTGAAGTCTTCGCCAGAAGCGAAAATCGATAACGGATTATTTGCCTCAAACGTGGCCTTGTCGCCACCAAAGCCCTTCTCGATTGTCGTCTCAAGGTTGTGCAGATTTGGGAACTCCTCGCCTGACATGTCCAGCACGGTACGATACGGGCCTCCCTTACGGCTGAGAACTTGCATCGCGCAGGTACCACCATTGGACAATCCACCTACTGCCCACGACTGCGGTCGAGTATCTACTTGGAAATGTTGCTCCAACCACGCCGGTACGTCATGTTCCAAATAGGTTGCGACCGCCCCATTTTCAGTGTCGGAGCAGAGCGGATTCTTGAAGCTCGAAGATAGCTGATCAACTATCGCCACAATCGGCGCCAAACCATTGTGTTGCTCAGCAAAGCGATCCATAGTATTTTTCAGGTCGCCGTTTACCAGCCAATCCTTCGACGTACCCGGCTGTCCTGGCATCAGTACAAGCACAGGCAGCAGAGGACGAGGTCGAGCGAAATAGGCAGCTGGAACATAGATAATGGAGGAGCGCGGAGAAAAGTCAGTAGCAGGGATATCTGCTTGCACGAGAACGCTGCTATCAGAGCTCAGTTTTTCGACTTGGCGTGGCCGCCACCGTTGTTCCAAGGATGTTTGTTTTGCCGACTCACTGTCACCGGGACGATAAACATCCGCGACCGGCGCGAGCCCATCTACCTCGCCAAAAGCCTGCACTTTGCCTGGTCCGCGTAGCACCTGGGCCAAGTTTGCATACGTGCCATAGTGAATATTGGGAACGGCATAGGCGCCGAGTACTGATAATGAGCAGACGAGAAGACCCGCAATGATGCGCCTAGGCTTCTTGGAAAACGCAATTACAACTAGAGCAACGATGCCGGACAAGCCAGATGCGAATGGTCCGAAAACTTCAATACCGATGTAGTCCGGGATCGGTCGCCACACCTTATTAAGCACATACCAGCCGATGGTGCTCACCACAGAGACAGCCACTACAATCGCGCAAACTTGAATTAGTCCCGATTTTCTAGAGCTGTTCCCCTTTGCAACCAGCCAAAGGAGAAACCCGAGAGTCAGCAGCATTAGTATAACTGCGATAATTTCTGGAACTCTGCCACGCAGCTGTACCAATTTGGCAGCCTCAAGGGCGTACCACGACCAATCTTGCATGCGGTAAAGACTATTTTTTAAAAGGAAGAGAATGCACAGAATATCTGAAGCTCTTATCTAGAATTGTCGCTTCGATTTGTAGCGCTCAGAGATGGCACGCCAAAGCTGGTGTACACAGCTTCGCGGACTGACGACCATCACATCCTGCAGCTTCATGCTTCGAACTCATGAGATTCCACCTACAGTAAATACCATGACTGTTTCCCGCTTGCGCCCCTTCGGCGAGACCATCTTCGCCACCATGTCCCGCCTCGCTACCGAGCACGAGGCAATCAATCTTGGGCAGGGCTTCCCCGATTGGGATGGGCCGGCGGAGGTGCTCGCGGAGGCGCGACATCAGATAGCTGGAGGAAACAACCAGTACGGCCCCGGCCGCGGCATGAAGGTGCTCCGCGAGGCTATCGTCGCCGATCGCGCCCGCCGCACGGGGCAGGTCTACGACGCCGACGCCGAATGCCTCGTCACGGTCGGCGCCACGGAGTCGATTGCCGCCACCGCCTTGGGGCATCTCGAACCCGGCAGCCACGTCATCGTCATCGAGCCGTACTACGACTCGTACAAAGCCGTCATCGCACTGGCTAACTGCACATATACCGCGGTGCCGCTCATCCCCGCAGCTTCCGGCACGGCACGCTCCTGGTCGCTCGACCGCAGCGCGCTTGCCGATGCCGTCACCGCTAAAACGGCCATGATTATCATCAATTCGCCGCACAACCCCACCGGCACCGTCCTCACGGAGGAGGACTTGCAGGCCATCGCCGATGTCGCCATCGCAAACAATCTACTCGTGCTTGCCGACGAAGTCTACGAACGCCTGTACTTCAACGGATTGTCACACTCTTCCATCAGCGCTCTGCCCGGCATGCGCGAGCGAACCATTGTCGTGTCCAGCGCCGCAAAAACCTTCAACGTCACCGGATGGAAGATCGGCTGGGCGCTGGCCCCGACCGAACTACTCGATGGCGTCGTCAAGGCCAAGCAGTTCTTGAGCTATGTCGGCGCCACTCCCCTTCAGCCCGCAGTCGCCCGTGGCCTGCAGGAATGTGCCCCATGGGTGGACGAGCTGGCGGGTCAGCTCGAGGGCAACATGCGGCTCCTCGCCGATGGGTTGGAGGGCCTTGGCGCCGACGTCTTCACGCCGCAGGCAGGGTATTTTGTCGTCGCCGATGTCTCGAGCTGGGGGCTTGGCGACGCCCTGGAGACCTGCACCCGACTGGTCAAGGAGTGCCGCGTCGCAGCCATCCCCGTCACCGCTTTTGTGGATGACCCGGAGTCAGAAAAGTACCGCTACCTGGTGCGGTTCGCTTTCTGCAAGCGCGCCGAGGTGATTGAGGAGGCTATCATCCGGCTGCGGAATTATCTTGCTGCCCGGCCTGCAGCTGACGAATCTGATTCAGCGGCTGAATAATCCGCTCCCAAATCCGGTCGACCTGGCGCACAAGGTCCTCCTCGGTGCCTGAGTTTTCCATAACCACGTCGGCGAACTGCAGGCGCTTGTCATCGCTGATTTGCTTAGCGATGCGCTGCTTCGCATCCTCTCGGTCTACACCGCGGCTTTCCACCAGACGGTCGAGACGGACCTCCACCGGGGTATGCACAACCACGACGAGGTCTTGCGCTTCCGACTGCCCCATTTCAATCAACAGCGGAGAGTCAAAAACAATGATGGCGTCACCTGCCGCGTTGAACTGCTCTTCGGTGCGCTGCTCAATACGCGGGTGGGTAATGGAGTTCAGCAGCTCCGTCTTCTCCGCTGATACGAAGGCCCGCTTCGCAAGTTCGCCGCGATTGAGGGAGCCGTCGTCAAGCAAAATGCCCTCGCCGAAAGCTTCGGCGAGTTCGGCCAGCGCCGGTTCCCCGGGTTCGACGACATCGCGAGCGATCTGATCAGCGTCGATGATGACAGCACCGAGCTCGGCAAACCTACGGGCGACCGTAGATTTCCCACTGCCCATGCCGCCGGTTAGTCCTACTTTGAGCATGTCTCTAAGGGTACGTGGACACGCCCCCGCACGTTAGTGCTTTACGACGAGATCCTCGATGCGGTGACCCTCTTCAACGGGATCTGGGTTGACTGGGGCCGGGGCGGTGCCGTTACCGAATGGGCTGCCACCAAGGGTCTCGCGGCCGTGCGGCTGGAGCAGGTCAGAGAGCTCCGGCCCCTTCGGGACGATCCCTAAAGGATTGAGGTCGCGGTGGACTTCGTAGTAATGGCGCTTGATATCGACGAAGTCAGTGGTGTCGCCGAAGCCCGGAGTCTGGAAGAGATCACGCAGGTAGTTGTATAGAACCGGCATCTCGGAGATTTTGCTCCGGTTGCACTTGAAGTGGCCGTGGTAGACGGCATCGAAGCGGATGAGGGTTGTGTAAAGGCGAATATCGGCCTCAGTGATGTGGTCGCCCATGAGGTAACGGCGGGTCTCTAAGCGCTCAGAAACCTGGTCTAGGGCACTGAACAGTCGGTCGTAGGCCTTGTCGTAGGACTCCTGCGAGCCTGCGAAACCGCAGCGGTAGACGCCATTATTGATTTCGGCGTAGATGAACTGCATGAGCTCATCCATTTCCTCGCGCATCTCCACCGGGTAAAGATCCGGGGCGCCTTTGCGGTGGAACTCGGTCCACTCGGTAATGAAGTCCAAGGTGATCCAGGGGAAGTCATTGGTCACAACCTCACCCGACTCGATCTCGACGATGGCCGGAACAGTAATGCCGCGCTGATAGTCCGGGAAACGCTTGCGGAATGCCTCCTGGAGGCGCTCGTAGCCTAGTACTTCGTCACGGCCACCTGGTCCCTTGTCGAATGTCCAGGAGCGGGCATCGTGAACTGGCCCTGGAATTCCGACTGAAATTGCATCTTCCAAGCCGAGCAGCCTGCGAACGATAAGCGTGCGATGTGCCCATGGGCACGCGCGAGCCGCGATGAGGCGGTAGCGACCGGCTTCAACGGGCCACGTCTTAATCCCCTCGCCTACTTCGCGACCATCCTTAACAATCCGGTCATTGATATAGCGGGTGTCGCGGTTAAAGTCCTTGCCCTTCTGGGAGTACACCCCACCGGCGGAGTGTGCGGAATCCTCTACGTGATTAGCGTTATCTACCTGTTTGGCTTCGTCCTTTGTTGTCATGTCACCAATCATATGGGCAGAAAGATAGGCTGTCAACGGCAGTAAAGACCGCCAGAGCCACCAAAATCGACAGGACCACCGGGGCATTAGAGTCATTAGGGCCATTAGGACGGCTTGCGCTTCGCCAGTAGCCGGTTACTGTGCAGCAAACTACTTCTGGTGAAGCGTAAGCCCGCCCTAGACAACAGCGGTGCCCCCTTCATGGCCCAAAGCCCCAACACCAGGACCAAAAATGCAGCAAGCTCCCAAGCCGCCGCTATAAGAACAAGGCCGAGCAGGTGCCCGTCGTAAAGCAAAGAAAGCACGAAAAAGCCCCAGCGAGGAAAACCTCGCCGGGGCGATTTCTCAAAGGGACGTATAAGCCCTTAGCGGCCTAGCTTAGTTGCCAGCCAGCTTCTCGCGCAGAGCAGCGAGCTGCTCGTCGGAAGCCAGGGTGCCGCCTGCGTTGTCTGCAGCCGGTGCGGCCGGAGCAGCCGGAGCTGCCTCGCCGGACTCGGAGGAGTAGTTCGAAGCGGTCTCTGCAGCCTCGGCAGCTGCAGCGCGGTGACGCTCGATCTGGGCAGCGTGCAGCTGGTGGTGACGCTCTGCCTCTGCGTAGCGAGCCTCCCACTCTGCGCGCTGAGTCTCGAAGCCTTCCATCCACTCGTTGGTCTCCGGGTCGAAGCCCTCCGGGAAGATGTAGTTGCCCTGCTCGTCGTAGGAGTCGCCCATGCCGTACTTGGTCGGGTCGAACTCTTCGGTGAAGTCCTCGTCAGCCTGCTTGAGGGACAGGGAGATACGACGACGCTCGAGGTCGATGTCGATGACCTTGACCATGACCTGCTCGTCGACGGAGACGATCTGGTCCGGAACGTCGATGTGGCGGGAAGCCAGCTCGGAGATGTGAACCAGGCCCTCGATGCCCTCCTCGACGCGGACGAACGCACCGAACGGAACCAGCTTGGTGACCTTGCCCGGTACAATCTGACCGATTGCGTGAGTGCGGGCGAAGACGCGCCACGGGTCTTCCTGAGTAGCCTTCAGGGACAGGGAAACGCGCTCGCGGTTCAGGTCGACCTCGAGAACCTCGACGGTGACCTCGTCGCCAACCTGGACAACCTCGGACGGGTGGTCGATGTGCTTCCAGGACAGCTCGGAAACGTGAACCAGGCCGTCAACACCGCCGAGATCGACGAATGCGCCGAAGTTGACGATGGAGGAAACGACACCCTTGCGGACCTGGCCCTTCTGCAGCTGGTGCAGGAACTCAGAGCGGACCTCAGACTGGGTCTGCTCGAGCCATGCACGGCGGGACAGAACGACGTTGTTGCGGTTCTTATCGAGCTCGATGATCTTGGCCTCGATCTCCTGGCCGATGTACGGCTGGAGGTCGCGGACACGACGCATCTCGACGAGGGAAGCCGGCAGGAAGCCGCGCAGGCCGATGTCGAGGATCAGGCCGCCCTTGACGACCTCGATGACGGTACCGGTAACCGGCTCGTCGTTCTCCTTGAGCTGCTCGATGGTGCCCCAAGCACGCTCGTACTGAGCGCGCTTCTTGGACAGGATGAGGCGGCCTTCCTTGTCTTCCTTGGTCAGGACCAGCGCGTCGATCTCATCGCCAACTTCGACCACTTCGTCAGGGTCGACATCGTGCTTGATGGACAGTTCGCGGGAAGGAATGACACCTTCAGTCTTGTAGCCGATGTCGAGAAGAACCTCGTCGCGGTCAACCTTAACGACGGTGCCTTCAACGATGTCACCATCGTTGAAGTACTTCATCGTCGAGTCGACAGCGGCCAGGAAATCCTCAGCGGTGCCAATGTCGTTGATGGCAACCTGAGGGACGTTAGAAGTGGACATATAAGATGTGCTCCGAAGCGGATAGAAATCGAAAAACGGACAATTTCGGCCTTGCCCCTCAAAGAAACACCTGGACAACCGGGCCAAATCCGCTTTCGGCGAATCTCGCCATTGGCAATTAGTTAACCCGATGTCCCTGGAGCTCGAGGCTGCAAAGTCGGCACGCTAATGCATACCTAGCGAACAATACCGATTTGAGCTGCGACATTCAAGTCCGCAACACATCCGCGGCAAGCCCGCAACAAGTCCGCCGACCAGCACTACGGCCCGACCTTCGCACCACTAATGCGCAGCAGTACCCCAATTCACACCAGCACCGATAGAAACATCCAACGGCACCAACAATTCAGCCGCCGAGTCCATCTCCCGATGCAGCAGCTCCTTGATGGCCGCCTCTTCCCCATCTGCAACTTCAACAACCAATTCGTCATGAACCTGCAGGAGGACACGTGAGCGCAACCCGCCCCGTCGTAAAGCATCGTCGACCCGGAGCATCGCGATTTTAATAATGTCTGCCGCCGACCCCTGGATCGGCGAGTTCAATGCCGCGCGTTCCGCATTATCGCGAGCGATGCGGTTGTCGGCGTTGAGTTCCGGCAGGTAGCGACGCCGATCGAACATCGTGGCCGTAAAGCCGTCCTTACGCGCCTGCTCAACAACCTTGTGCAGATAATCGCGCACGCCACCGAAGCGCTCGAAGTAGTCCTCCATGAGCTTCTTCGCCTCGCGCTGCGGAATGTCGAGCTGCTGCGCCAGACCAAAAGCACTCAGACCATAAGCCAGACCGTAACTCATCGCCTTCACACGACGACGCAGCTCGGGCGTGACCCCATCAATGCCGACGCCGAAGACCTTCGAGCCGACGTAATTGTGCAGGTCCTCGCCCTGGCGGTAGGCCTCAATCAACCCCGGATCCTGCGACAGGTGCGCCATCACGCGCATCTCAATCTGCGAGTAGTCCGCGGTGATCAGCTGCTCATAGCCATCGCCGACCACGAACGCCTCACGAATCCGTCGCCCGAACTCCGTGCGCACCGGGATGTTCTGCAGATTCGGCTCCGTCGACGACAGACGCCCCGTCGCCGCGACCGTCTGATTAAAAGTCGTATGAATACGGCCATCATCAGCAACAGCCTTAATCAGCCCCTCCACGGTCGTCTTCATCTTCTGCGACTCGCGGAACTTCAGCAGGTAGTCCAGGAACGGATGCGGGTTGACCTTCGCCAGTCCCTCAATCTCCTTCGCCGCCGTGGAATAGCCCGTCTTCGTCTTCTTTGTCTTGGGCATTCCCAGCTGATCAAACAGGACCTCTTGCAACTGCTTCGGCGATCCGAGATTCAGCTCAGGCTTATCGACGAGGTTGCGAGCCTCACTCTCCGCCTCATCGGTAGCCGCCTGCGCCTGCTTGCGGAGCTCCTCGAGCGCATCAACATCGACAGCGATACCGGCGCGTTCCATCCGACCCAGCACTGGGGCGAGCGGGACTTCCAGGTCGGCGTACACGCTGTAGAGCCCGGCCTCGTCGAGTTCGACAGCCAATCGCTCAGCCAGGTCGATGACGGCGGCGACATAGGAAGCGTCTTCGGCCGGGCCATCGAGCAGGGTCATCTGGCCCTCGGCCTGCGAAAGAGTCTGGCCCAGGTGACGCTGGACGACGTTGTCCAAGCTGTAGCTGCGCTGGCTTGGGCGCAGCAGATACGCGGCCAAGAAGGTGTCGTGGATGACCCCGGCCAGCTCGAAGTCGTAGTTCCAGAGTGCATGCATGGCCGTTTTAGAGTCATGCACCAGCTTCGGATGGTCGCCAGCGAGCCACTCGCGCAGTGCGTCGGCATCTTCGGCGGAAAGATCACCCAAGTCGAGAGAAACAGCCTGGCCGGAGGTCTTGCCCTTCTCATCTGCGGAGCCAATCATCAGGGTGTGCTCCCCGACCTGCAACGCGGCCGGCTCGTGCAGATTATCGAGCCAGGCAGCCAGGGCGCCGTCGTCAAGCGAAACAGCCTCGAGCTTTGTCGCACTGTCGCTGGTGGAGGCGGTGACGCCCGCGCCTTCGATGGAAAGGGTGCGGAAGACGCGTTCGCGAAGGTTGTCGCCGAATTCAAGGCGGTCGAAGAAGTCGATGATGCCCTGGGCGTCGGCGGGACGGAGCTCGAGCTCGTTCGGACCATACGGCAAGGGCAGGTCCTTGACCATTTCGGTGATGTCGCGGTTCAACTGAACGTTTGCGACGCGCTCGCGGAAGTTGTCGCCGACTTTGCCGCGGATTTCGTCAGCGTGGTCGATGAGGTTTGCCAGCGTGCCGTACTGAACGATCCACTTCGTCGCGGTCTTCTCGCCGACCCCCGGAATGCCCGGGAGGTTGTCGGAGGGGTCGCCGCGGAGAGCCGCGAAGTCCGGGTACTGAGTCGGCGTCAGACCGTACTTCTTCTCGATAGCAGCAGGCGTGAAGCGATGCAGCGTGGTGACGCCGCGCATTGGATAAAGCACCGTGGTGGTGTCGTTGACCAACTGGAACGAGTCACGGTCACCGGTGACGATGAGCGTTTCGAAGCCCTCAGGCTTGGCTTGGGTAGCCAAAGTCGCGATAATGTCGTCGGCCTCATAGTTGTCCTTTTCCAGCGTGACGATGCCCATCTCTTTCAGCACCTGCTGAATAAGCGGCACCTGACCACGGAATTCCTCAGGAGTCTTCTCACGCTGGGCCTTATACTCCGGGAAAATCTCGTTGCGGAACGTCTCGCGGGCGACGTCGAAGGCGACCGCCACGTGCGTGGGCTTTTCCTCGCTGAGGATATTGGACAGCATAGAAAGGAAGCCGTACACCGCGTTCGTTGTCTGACCACCGGTGGTTGAGAAATTATCCACCGGAAGGGCAAAGAACGCGCGGAAGGCCATGGAATGACCGTCGATAAGCATGAGGGTCTTCTTCATGACATCCCAGTGTAGGAAAATATTGAACAGCGTAGGAAAACTGAGATGCGCGCTGAGGAATCGCGAGCTGCGGAGGATGAGCTGTTGGCCGGTCAGCTTCAGTGAACAATAATTACGGTAATCAGGCTGCATTTTGAAACGGATTCAGCAGCCCCTTAGTCCACCTGAACAGTGATTCGCAAGAGTGAGCCTCTCGAGCGTCGCTTGGCACCTGGTTTCAGTTTCCGAAATGCTGTAATCCAACTTTAATATTCGCCTTATTTTCCTGGAGTTTTTCCATATTTTCCAGCGATTGTTCAACAGCATGCACGGAACCTGCCCCAAATGAGGCACCTAGAAATTACCCCCTCTTTGAGGTGGCCGCGAAAACATATCACCACGTCCTGCGCATGCCTCTGAAATCAATTGGCGTAGTTACGCTTTCATGGCTTTAGACTCTTCAGCATGAGTGAGTTCGATTCGACCGATTTCCAACGGAGCGCCCAGTCCACCCGCGAGCGCATCATCGCGGCTGCAGCTCGGCACTTCGCGCGCAAGCCTTTGCGAAGCGTGCCGCTGAAGGAAATTGCCAGCGATGCGGGCGTTAGCGCGCCGCTCATCATCAAGTACTTCGGCTCCAAAGAAGGTCTCATGGCCGAACTGATTGACTTCAGCCAGTTCAAAGGCACACTCAGCCGAGCTCCCTTCAATGAACTTGGCCAGCGGATGGCCAGCGCTATTTTGACTGGTCAAGGAATGGCCGGACAGTCCATGATTCCGCTGATTGTCGGATCCCTCGACTCCGAGGAAACCGCAAAAGTCATCGCCGAGCGGTTCAATGAAGCTGTTGCAAATGACTTGATTCGCCGCGTCGAAGAGGACGGACCGGAAGACGTTAGCCACGATGCTGCTGTGCACCGCAGCCAGATGGCTATTTCCCTCTGCGTCGGATACCTAGTTCTTTCTGATACTGGTCTGATCGATGAGGCCAACGCGCCGAGGATTTCGGTGGAGGCCCTGGGCAGCTGCCTGCAGCAGATCATCGAACACGGCTAAGAACTGAGCACGGCCAAGGAAGCGGCTCCACTGCCCACCGCCTACTGCCCCCCCCTGCCACCGACTACTCCTGCGTAACTCACTGAATCAGCAGCGCCACCCCAGGCGCTGCTTTTTTGTTTTGTGTCCTTAATCGCACCCCGAAGCCACTAATACACACACGGAAATACGCTTCTTCTCAGGTGGAAGACATACAATGGCCTGCGATGTCTACTGAAAATACGAGCGCTCCTGGCGCAGAGTCGACCACGCTGCCGACCACGAGCCCCTACTCTGAAATCCCGAAGCCGACCCCGCTGGGTGTCATCGCCAACGCAGTTCGCGGTGGCCTCATTGGTCTCGCCGAGACGATTCCGGGGGTCTCCGGCGGCACTCTTGCGCTGATCACGGGCATCTACGGACGCCTGATTGAATCGGCCAAGCGCATCACCGACCTGCCGCGGGCAATTTCGAAGGGCACCTTCAAGGAGGACCTTCGCAGAATCGACTGGTGGCTGCTCATCCCGGTGGCTATCGGCATGGTTGCCGTGGTCTTCTCCATGGCAGGCGTCATGGAGAACTTCGTCACCAACCAACCAGTCGCTTCTCGAGCACTGTTCATGGGCATGATCGCCGCCTCGATTACCATGCCGCTGAACGAGCTACCGCCAGGCGCTCTGCGTCAGCCGGGCATGCGCGGCAAGGCCATCGCCGTCTTCCTGTTCTTCAGCATCGCCCTGTTCGCGCTTACTTCCCTGCCACAGGCCGCGCCGACGCAGCCGCCTCTCTGGCTTGTACTCATCGCCGCCTCGATTGCCGTGTGCGCACTGGTTCTGCCGGGCGTTTCGGGCTCTTTCTTCCTGCTGGTCATCGGACTCTACGCACCGACCATGGGCGCAATTCACGACCGTGACTTCGCCTACATCGGCACGTTCTTCGTCGGCGCGCTGATCGGCATCGTCCTGTTCATCCGCCTCCTCGAATGGCTGCTGAGTACGCACCAGGCGCTCACGTTGGTCGCCATGTCCGGCCTCATGCTCGGTTCGCTGCGCGCTCTCTGGCCGTGGCAGACCGAAAACAACGAGCTCCAGGGCATCGGCTCCGACTGGGGACTCGCCCTCGGACTGTTCATTCTCGGCGCCGCAATCGTCAGCGTCGTCGCTTATGCGCAGCGCCGTTTTTCTAATTCGGGGTCGATGGACTAAACTAGTCAAAGTCGCTTCGATAGAGCATTTTCGCTTATCGACGGCTTTGCGCCCCTGTAGCCCAATTGGCAGAGGCAACGGATTCAAAACCCGTCCAGTGTGAGTTCGAGTCTCACCGGGGGCACGATTTTAAAACCCGCTTTCACCTGGCTTTTAGCCTGGTGGGGGCGGGTTTTTACTTGTCTGAGTATTCACTATCTTTCACTCTTTTTCACGCACTTTCACGCACTTTCACGGGTATTTT
>NZ_PDGU01000001.1:0-45104 GCF_014334955.1 Corynebacterium sp. LK33
CCGGTTGCGGGAAGGGCCTCTTTTTGTGTGTGGAGATGGGCACGGGCTGCAAACGTGAAACTGTGCGAGTTTATGCCACTTTCAGGCAATTTTTCGCGCGATTTCTGTCATAAACATAGTCAGTAACTCGGATCGATAGGTGGGCAGACCGCCCCCTTGCACCGCCCGCGCAGCCCGCACCGCCCGCGCAGCCCGCTAGCCACTGGGAAACGCACATCCGAGCACACGGAGCCGAGCAGACAGCAGAACCGCCTAAACACGCACAACCAAAGCGCGTGTTTAGGCGGTTCAAGCAGGAATCAACAGCCGGTAACCACAGTGGTTAATACAGCCGCTGACCGGCAGCTAGCTACGCGGTAACCTCGACGTTCTTCTCCGAAGCAACAGTGGCGGCAGCCGCATCGCCTTCAAGCGAGCCAGTGACTTCTGCGCTCCCACCGACAGTGCGGTAACCGTGCTGGAAAAGTACTGCAGTCAAAGCGGTGCAGATACCAGATCCGGCAACGTGAACCGGCACCAATGCCTCCGGTACACCGGACCAATACTGAATCATTCCAACTACGCCCTGAGCCAAAATGAACACAACGAGTGCGATGGCAACCTTACGCACAGGTGCAAAGGCTTCCGAGGCCAGCAGACCGAAAATGAGGCCGATAACCAGGCCAAGGTAGAGGTACATAAAACCAGCGTGGATATGCGCCAGGTCAACAATCGGTAGCTGGAGGCGATCCTCCGGGAGCACCGAAGCATCTCCAGCGTGTGGTCCGGCACCGGTGACCATAGTTCCGGTAATCAGCGTCATCGTCAGGGCCAAGCCGGAGGCGGCAGCCAGATAGCGCAGATAGCGCGGGTACATGCGGGTAGCAGTGCCGTCGTCAGGCTCAGAAATCTTGACGAAAAGCATGCCAGCGAGCCAGACCAGAATCATCGAAGGCAGGAAGTGCAGCGCTACGGCGTACCACTTCAGGTCAACCCAAACGGAGATACCGCCGATAACAGCCTGGACGATAACGCCGAGACCGTTGAGGAAGGCCAGCAACTTGATTTCCTGACGGCGACCGACACGCATAACCGAAAGAAAGAGCAGAAGTGTCAGAGCAACCAGCACAAAGGTGAGCAGCCGGTTGCCAAACTCAATAATCTGATGGAGCATTTCTGCTTCCCCCGCGACAGGAACGAAGCTGCCTGGGTGACATTCAGGCCACGAAGCACAACCGAGACCTGAACCAGTAACACGGACGATAGAACCGGTTACCGCAATTGCCGCCTGTGCAATCAAAACCAGCAGGGCATAGAGCTTCTGGCGCCCGATTGGTGTCAGCGGCAAAAACGATAGGGGCAAACTTCGATCTGCAGTATTCACATTAAGAAATTCTACCCATGCTGGCGGAAAATGGTAATAAGCGAAACCCCTGCGTTGGGCTGCGCTTTTCTATGCAGACTCCCCGATAGATTCCTAGTCATTCGGCATATCAAAACGGAACCAGCGAGCCGCCAGTGCAGCGCCAAGGACACCCCACACAATCAGCACCCCGACAGCTGACCAATGGACGGACATGGCCAATGCCGCGGAGATCACGTCGGTAAGCGCGACGGACGGCAAGAGGTGTAGCAGTTCAGAGCTGATGTCATCTAACGATGGCGCAACGGCCACATACGTAGTAGCACCAATGAGGATGAACCAGATCAGGTTGGCCAGACCTAGGATTAGCTCGGCTCCCAACGTACCGCCCATGAGCAAGCCCAATGAGGTAAAGACGAACGTTCCCAGAAGCATCCCCACATAAGCCAGCAGCCAGCCGCCAATCGACAGCTCTGCGCCAAGGGCGAGCCCCACGAGACTAAACAGTACGTACTGCAACGTGACGGTGGTGCAGACCGACACAATCTTTCCTGCGATAATGCCCCAGGGTGGCACGCCTGAGGCGCCGATGCGCTTCAGGGCTCCGTAACGGCGGTCAAAGCCCACGGCAATTGCCTGTCCGGTAAACCCTGCAGACATGACGGAAATCGCCAGCACCATGGGGAAGATACGCTCGAGCGGATCATCGAGCTCCAACACCGGCACCATCACCAGGCCGATGAGCATCGCCAACGGGATAATGATGGTGAGGAGCATTTGCTCACCATGTCGCCAGAAGAGCTTCGTTTCCAACCACGCCTGCGACATGACCAACTTCGCCATGTCCGAACGCTGTGGCGCTGGGGCGAAAGTGCCCTTTGCAAAGCGGGAAGCATCGGCCCTCGGTGCGGTAGTCATTAGCTCCTCATCTCCGTTCCAGTGATCTGCAAGAAGACATCTTCAAGCGATTGCGTCGCCCTATTCAACGAGGTGATCAACACCTCTTGCTGCTCGCAACTCTGCGCCAAGACAGTCAAGGCGCGCGGTGAAGCCTCACCAATCAGGGAAAACTCTCCACCGCCAGAACGCTGCAGACGCTGTGGAAGACCGGACTCGCTGAAGTTGCGGTTGACCTCTTCGAAGTCAAGGCTGCCTCGAACGCTGATCTTCATAGCAGTGCTTGACGACGTTCCCTGGAGAGCCGATGCGCCTGCGCTAGTGATCTCCTCGGTGGTACCGGCCACAACTAAATGGCCCCGGTCGATAATCGCAACGTCGTCGGCAAGCGATTCGGCCTCGTCCATGAGGTGCGTTGTCAGGACCACGGTGACCCCATCACGGCGCAGCGACGAGATGAGATCCCAGACGGCTAGACGGGACTGAGCATCGAGGCCTGCTGTCGGCTCGTCGAGGAACACAAGCTCCGGGCGTCCGACCAGGGCACATGCGAGCGACAGTCGCTGCTGCTGACCGCCAGAGAGCCTGCGGTAGTTCGTCTTACGATGGCGTTCTAGGCCAACGACTTCAAGAAGCCAATCAGTGTCCAGCGGGTTTGCGGAGTAACTGGCAACGAGGTTCAGCATTTCGCCAACGCGAACACCGGGGTAGGCGCCTCCGCCCTGGAGCATGATGCCAATGCGACTGCGCAGTGCTGTGGTTTGAGCGACCGGGTCGAGATCGAGAATGCGAATTCGCCCTTCATCCGGCTTGATGAAGCCCTCACACATTTCAACGGTTGTGGTCTTACCAGCACCGTTGGGGCCGAGGAGCGCAAGAACCCTACCTCGATCCAGGGAAAGCGAAAGGTCTGATACAGCCTCAACGTCATCGAATTTCTTCGTTACGTTCTCAAGGCGCAGAGCAGGAGAATTGGCAGCGTTATTCACGGTTAGTCAGTCTAATCTCACAGTTTTAATGAAGGCGAAATACCTTAGATCGCGTCGAGTACGCCAAGATGACGAACATGACTGCGACGAAGAATACCAACGCCAGTAGGTAAATCTGAGCGACGGTGCCCGGAGGCAACCCCAGGCCGCGTGGTAGTACTACAAAACTGAAAATTGCCGAGTACAGAACCACGGCAATGCGAAATTGTACCCGGTTGGCCCAAGCGGACAGGGGCACGATGGCCCATAGCAGGTACCAGGGGTGCACGACGGGGAAGAGGATTACTAGAGCGAACATCGCGAGGCCGTAGCCGCCGAGCGGGTGAATGCGCCCACGGAACGTCGCTAACAGCATGCGCAGGAGCCAGGCAGCCACCAGCACTACGCCAATGCCGCGGGTAAACAGCAAAGCACTGTCGCTGATATCGCCGAGCCCCAGAAGCCTGCCGAAGAAACCAGCGATGATCCCGAGCAGGGTAGTCAACGACATCCAACTGCGCACCGTTGCGGCGCCACCCTGCGCGGTGATCCAACCAAAGCCCAGACCAGTTCCTAAGGAAACAACGACTGCCGTGACGACGGTCATTGCGCCCGTCACTACCGCGGAAAGAGCAACGGCCTTCCAGGTACTGCCAAACTTTCGAGCCAGCCACATGCCGGCGAAGCCGAGCGCCACGAAACCAGTGACTTTGACCATTCCGGCGAGACTGATGAGCACAATACCGCCTGCATACATTGCCCACGATCTACCTCGGCTTTGGTTCTCGTGTCCGATTGGTCCGGGTTCTGGCAGCTCATCGGGCACCATCGATTGCGCAGGGCCGTGGATAGCGCGCAGACACAGTTCGAGACCAACAAGCAGGAGTGCCAGCAGCAGGGCCTCATTGTGGATACCGCCCACCAGGTGCAGCAATACCAGCGGATTGAGCGTGCCCAGCCAGAGGGTGAACTGAGAGCTAACGCCGCAGCGGCGACCAAGCTGCACCAGCGCCCAGGACACCACGAGAAGCGAAACAATGGCGACGAGTCGATGCAGAAAGACGGAAGCGATCACCCCGTCGCTGGTTATCTTGGCGATACCCCATGCCACTGCGAGGGCCGTGGGACCGTATGGGCTCGGAGAGTGCGACCAAATCAATGGCACCGATCGGGCAAGTGGGTCGTTGGCTCCCAATAGGTCAACAGGCCCTGCGAGGTAGGGATCCATACCCCGCTCCACAATTGCAGCCTGCGCCAAATAGGAATAGATATCCTGCGTAAACAGGGGAGCGGTAAACATCAAGGGCAATACCCATGCCGCGTAGGTGCGTATGAGCATCGGAGTAGTCACTGCGGTGACGCGAGTCCGCGCACCGGCCAGAACGAAAGCGCCGACACCCAACCAGGCTGTGACTAACATGCCAATGCCCACGAAGGTGACGATTGTCGTTGCCACCAACATTCGACCGAGGATTAGCCCAAGTGGTGTACCCCAAAACTCATTTCCAACCACCGGTGTCGCGCCTGCGCCAATCCCGGCGACCATAATAAAGACCGCCCCGAGAGCACCCAGCCAACGCAGCCAGGTGAAGCGTCGGAGTTCGCGGTAATTGATGCGGTGTTGGAGCGGCTGTTCTGAGCCCTGGTGGAGGGTTGCCGACCTAGAACCGGCCAGACCAATTTTCGGAATGGCGTCACGCACCCCGAGAGCGTCGTCGAAGGTGGACGAGCGGCGCGAGGTAGGTCGGTTAGTTTTCACAAGGTCACATAGTAGACGATTCGACACGCCGAAAGGGCGTTCTAATCAGCGACGTTGCATTGATATTTAAATGCGTTGGACATTGTGGCCCAATTACGACACAATTATGTTGTCTAATACACCAGCGGCGCAAGTGGGATACTTGCCTCGCTGAGCCACCTAGACACCCATTATTATCCAGCAGTCCAATCGCAGGAGGTGACTCACCAGTCATGGCAGATCGGAAGCCGACAGTCAATGATGGTGATACGCGCAAGCGCATTCTCCAATTGCTTCTGGAACACAACCCGGCGTCCGCGACTTTTATCGCAGACACCCTGGGACTATCCGCTGCAGGCGTCCGCCGTCATATTGACATTCTGGTGGACGAAGGTCTTGCCGAAACCGCTCCGGCACCCAGCACCGGCCCCCGGGGCCGAGGCAGGCCAGCAAAGTCCTATCGCCTGACAGATCGGGGCCGCGCTAGATTCGGGCACGCTTACGACGATCTTGCCAGTGCAGCTCTGACCGCACTGCGCAAGGCCGGTGGTGAGCAGGCAGTTGCCCAGTTTGCCCGTCAGCGCATTGATGACATTCTGCTCGGCGTCACCCCAGTGGGGCAGGACGCAGAGAAGGAAGAGGTCGTAGAGGCCGTCGTCGATGCTTTCCGACGGGCCGGGTACGCGGCAACTATCAACCAGAACACTGGCGGCGTGCAAATTTGCCAGCACCATTGCCCAATTAGCCACGTAGCCTCCGAGTTTCCGGAGCTCTGCGCGGCGGAGCATGAAGCCGTTAGTAAATTATTAGGTCAGCACACCCAACCGTTGGCGACTATCGCTGATGGAAACGGTATCTGCACTACGAATATCCCACTCACTCCCGTAACAAAGACACTTACTGAATCGCCACAAGAAAGGAGCGGAGAATGACCCTCGCCCATGAGAACTCCACCGACGTGGCTGAATCCACGAAGGCTGCCACTCCGCAGACTGACGAAGAGATTATCGAGTCCATTGGTGCCTACCAGTTCGGTTGGCACGACCCGGATACCGCTGGCGCTTCCGCGAAGCGTGGTCTGTCTGAAGCGGTCGTTCGCGATATTTCGGCTAAGAAGAACGAGCCGGAGTGGATGCTTGAACGTCGCTTGAAGGCTTTGGAAATCTTCGACCGCAAGCCGCTGCCCACCTGGGGCGCGGATTTGTCGGGCATCGACTTCGACAACATTAAGTACTTCGTTCGCTCCACCGAGAAGCAGGCCCAGACCTGGGAAGACCTGCCGGAGGATATTAAGAACACCTACGACAAGCTCGGCATTCCGGAGGCTGAGAAGCAGCGCCTGGTCGCAGGTGTCGCCGCTCAGTACGAGTCTGAGGTTGTCTACCACCAGATTCGCGAGGATCTGGAGGCCCAGGGCGTTATCTTCCTGGACACCGACACCGCTCTCAAGGAGCACCCGGAGCTGTTTAAGGAGTACTTCGGCACCGTCATTCCGTCCGGTGACAACAAGTTCTCCGCTCTTAACACCGCAGTCTGGTCCGGCGGCTCCTTCATTTACGTGCCGAAGGGCGTCCACGTGGACATCCCACTGCAGGCATACTTCCGTATCAACACGGAAAACATGGGACAGTTCGAGCGCACGCTCATTATTGTCGACGAAGATGCCTACGTGCACTACGTCGAGGGCTGTACCGCTCCGATTTACAAGTCCGACTCGCTGCACTCGGCTGTTGTGGAGATCATCGTGAAGAAGGGTGGCCGCTGCCGCTACACCACGATCCAGAACTGGTCGAACAACGTCTACAACCTGGTTACCAAGCGCACCAAGTGCGAAGAGGGCGCAACCATGGAGTGGATTGACGGCAACATCGGTTCCAAGGTCACCATGAAGTACCCGGCAGTGTGGATGACCGGTCCGCATGCCAAGGGCGAGGTGCTGTCCGTGGCTATGGCTGGCGAGGGCCAGTTCCAGGACACCGGCGCCAAGATGGTGCACATGGCTCCGCACACGAGCTCCAACATCGTGTCCAAGTCCGTGGCCCGCAACGGTGGCCGCGCTGCCTACCGCGGGCTGGTGCAGGTCAACAAGGGTGCCAAGCACTCGCACTCCAACGTCGAGTGTGACGCACTCCTGGTGGACACGATTTCACGTTCGGACACGTACCCATACGTGGATGTCCGCGAGGACGACGTCACCCTCGGCCACGAGGCAACGGTTTCCAAGGTCTCTGACGATCAGCTTTTCTACCTGATGAGCCGCGGCATCGAGGAAGAAGATGCAATGGCCATGGTCGTGCGCGGCTTTGTCGAGCCCATCGCCAAGGAGCTCCCGATGGAATACGCCCTCGAGCTCAACCGCCTCATTGAACTGCAGATGGAAGGTTCGGTCGGTTAATACCAATGACTACGACGATTAACAACGAAAACCAGGCTGCTCGTAGCCGCCGCGTGCTGGCGAACAAGGGCGACGTTTTCTCATCCTTCAACGTGGAGGACTTCGCCGTGCCGCATGGCAAGGATGAAGAGTGGAAGTTCACGCCGCTGCGTAAGCTCCGCGGTCTCCACAACGGCACCGCAGCAGAGCCGGTTGCAGCCTCAATTTCGGTCGAGACTGCTGGTCAGGATGGCGTCGCTGTGGACGTCGTCAAGCGTGACGACGAGCGCCTTGGTCGCGCCGGCGCCCCAACGGATCGCGTGGCAGCACAGGCGTACTCCAACTTCGACGATGCGCACATCGTGACCTTCGCGAAGAACTCGGTGTCCAAGGAGCCTGTCGTCATCGACATCGATGGTCCGGGCGAGGACAAGGTGTCCTACGGCCATATCGTCATTGACGTGCAGTCTCACGCCGAGGCCGTCTGCGTCATTAACTACCGAGGCAGTGGCACGTTCGCGGACAACATCGAGTTCGTAATCGGCGACGGCGCCAAGCTGGGTGTCGTGACCATGGTGAACTGGAACGAAGATGCCGTTCATGGCTCTGCGCACCACGTTCGTGTCGGCCGGGATGCTACGCTGCGCCACACTGTCGCAACGTTTGGCGGCGAGGTTGTCCGTATCGTTCCGCGCGTTGCTTTCACGGCACCCGGCGGCGACGTCGATCTGCTGGGCGTGTACTTCGCCGATGCCGGTCAGTACTTTGAAAACCGCATGCTGGTCGACCACGCTGTGCCGAACTGCCGCTCCAACGTGATGTACAAGGGCGCGCTGCAGGGCGAGCCGAATGTCGCTCATCGTGAGGCCCGCACCGCGTGGGTGGGAGACGTGCTCATTCGTGCAGAAGCTACGGGCACCGACACCTACGAGCTCAACCGCAACCTGCTGCTCACCGAAGGCGCGCGTGCCGACGCAGTTCCGAACCTGGAAATTGAAACCGGTGAGATTGCCGGTGCTGGTCACGCTGCCACCGTTGGCCGCTTCGACGAGGAACAGCTCTTCTACCTGCTCTCGCGCGGTATTCCGGAGCTGGCCGCTCGCCGTCTGGTGGTTCGCGGCTTCTTCAGCGAGGTCATCAACCTGATTCCGGTCGAGTCCGTTCGCGAGAAGCTTGAAAAGCTCGTTGACGAAGAGCTCAACACCGCTGGCTTCTAACCGCTTATCTTCTTTCTCACCCTTTCCGTCCTGTCACCCCGGAAGTGCCGGGGGACAGGCCACTTACACCGATTAAAGGAAAAGATTTCACTATGAGCACTTTGGAAATCCGTAACCTCCACGCGCAGGTGCTGCCGACCGACGAGTCCGCCGAGCCCAAGGAGATTTTGAAGGGCGTCAACCTGACGATTAAATCCGGCGAAACCCACGCTGTGATGGGGCCGAACGGCTCTGGTAAGTCCACCCTGAGCTACACCATCGCAGGTCACCCGCGTTACGAAGTCACCGAGGGCGAAATTCTCCTCGACGGCGAAAACGTGCTGGAGATGAGCGTCGACGAGCGTGCTCGCGCTGGCCTCTTCCTGGCAATGCAGTACCCGGTCGAGGTCACCGGCGTGTCCATGTCCAACTTCCTGCGCTCTGCAGCGACCGCTGTCCGTGGCGAGGCACCGAAGCTGCGCCACTGGGTCAAGGAGGTCCGTGAGGCAATGGCTGACCTGGAGATCGATTCGTCGTTCTCCGAGCGCTCCGTCAACGAGGGCTTCTCCGGTGGCGAGAAGAAGCGTCACGAGATTCTGCAGCTCGACCTGCTGAAGCCGAAGTTCGCCATCCTGGACGAGACCGACTCCGGCCTGGACGTCGACGCTCTGCGCGTTGTCTCTGACGGCATTAACCGCTACCAGGACGAAAACGACGGCGGCATTCTGATCATTACTCACTACCAGCGCATCCTGAACTACGTGAAGCCGGACTTCGTCCACGTCTTCCACGATGGTCGCTTCATCACCTCCGGTGGCCCGGAGCTTGCAGACGAGCTGGAAGAGCACGGCTACGAGAAGTACATCAATGCCTAACGCCGAACTACTCAGCCCATCACTCCGCGAGGACTTTCCGATTCTGTCGCGCACTGTCCGTGACGGAAAGCGGCTGGTCTACCTGGACTCCGGAGCGACCTCGCAGCGCCCCAAGCAGGTCATCGATGCTGAGGTGGAGTTTCTGACTCATCACAATGCACCGGTGCACCGCGGCGCTTACGAGATCGCTGAGGAGGCCACGGATGCCTACGAAGATGCCCGCGAAGCCATCGCTGGCTTCATCGGCGCTGACTACGACGAGCTGGTCTTCACCAAGAACGCCACCGAAGCGTTGAACACAGTGGCATTCGTGCTTGGCGACGACCGCGCAGGTCAGTACCAGGTCGGCGAAGGTGACGAGATTGTCGTCACCGAGCTGGAGCATCACGCGAACTTGGTGCCGTGGCAGGAGCTGGCTCGCCGCACTGGTGCGACACTGCGTTGGTATGGTGTGACTGAAGACGGCCGCATTGACATGGACTCGCTGGAGCTCAGCGAGAAGACCAAGGTTGTGGCCTTTACCCATCAGTCAAACGTCACCGGTGCAGTAACCGATGTGAAAGAGATGGTGCGCCGTGCACGCGAGGTCGGTGCGCTGGTAGTCCTCGATGCCTGCCAGTCGGTGCCGCATATGCCTGTCGACGTCAAGGATCTCGATGTGGACTTCCTGGCGTTCTCCGGCCACAAGATGCTTGGCCCCAACGGGGTCGGTGCGCTCTACGGTCGCCGGGAACTGCTCGAGGCACTGCCGCCGTTCCTCACTGGTGGCTCGATGATTGAGGTCGTCACCATGGAGAAGACCACCTTCGCGGCGCCTCCGCAGCGCTTCGAGGCGGGTACCATGATGACTTCCCAGGTCGTCGGCCTGGGTGCTGCGGTGAAGTACCTGGATGCCATCGGTATGGATAAGGTAGCTGCTCATGAGCACCACCTGACCGCGCTCGCACTGGAGAAGCTGCAGGAAATTGATGGCGTGACCATCATCGGTCCGACTACTCCAGAACAGCGTGGCTCTGCAGTCTCTTTCAAGGTCGAGGGCATTCACCCGCATGATCTTGGCCAGGTTTTAGACGACCAGGGCGTGTGCATCCGCGTCGGTCACCATTGTGCGTGGCCAATTCACCAAATCCTCAACGCCCAGTCGACCGCCCGGGCATCCTTCTACATCTACAACACGGAAGAGGACGTTCAGGCGCTTGCCGACGCAGTGCGCCATGCACAGAAGTTCTTCGGTGTCACCCCGTAACTTTAAGAAAGGAGAAGGACATGAAGCTCGAGCAGATGTACCAGGAAGTTATCCTGGATCACTACAAGCATCCGCAGCATGCGGGTTTGCGGGAGCCTTTCAATACGGAAGTGCATCACGTCAACCCGTCGTGTGGCGATGAACTCACGCTTCGCGTCACTCTGAACGACGACCTCACCGTCGTCAATGACGTCTCCTATGACGCCGTGGGCTGTTCTATCTCGCAAGCCTCCACCTCAGTTATGGCTGAGGAGATTGTCGGCAAGACTGTCGACGAGGCCATGGCCAAGCTTGCCGAGTTCGAGAAGATGGTCACCTCCCGAGGCAAGATTGAGGGCGATGAGGACCTTATCGGCGATGGGATTGCCTTCGCTGGTGTTTCTAAGTACCCCGCCCGCGTGAAGTGCGCTCTTCTCGGTTGGAAGGCTTTCCAGGCCGCGACCGCTGAGGCTCTGGCCAACGCCGCTGAAGGCAACGGCGTTGGTACCGCGACTGTAACCGTTACCGATGACGAGGAAGGCCATCGCCATGACTGAACCAATCGCTAATGACGCCACCTCACCCGCACAGCCTGATGCTGTCGACGAGGACACCATGACCACTGGTGCTCCGATTGATGAGGGGGATGCGTACGAGTCCATCACCGTCCCGCCGGCACCGGAGCAGACCGAAGCCGATAACAAGCTGGCCATCCAGGTTGAAGAGGCAATGTACGAGGTTGTTGACCCCGAACTCGGAGTCAACGTCGTGGACCTGGGCCTGGTATATGACATCTGGATTGAAGAAGGCGACATTGCCGCTATCTTCATGACACTCACGTCCCCGGCCTGCCCGCTGACCGATATGCTCACCGACCAGACTGCCTCCGAGGTTATGAAGGTCGAGGGTATCCGCGACTTCCGCCTCAACTGGGTCTGGTCCCCGGCATGGGGCCCACACATGATTACTGAGGACGGCCGCGAGCAGATGCGCGCTCTCGGCTTCTCGGTCTAGATGATCAGTGACAGCGGTGATTAGAGAACCGCTACGTTAAAAGTGCTTGGCGACGAGCTCCTGGCTCGTTCAGCTAGGCACTTTTTCGTTTGTTTTTTGAGTTGCTGACTGCGTTTATGGCCGGGATCGGTAGGGCGATGCGAGTTACTGACTGCATTTATGTCAAAAATGGCTCAAAAAATGGCCTGAAAGCGTCATAAACTTGCACAGTTTCACATCTGCAGCCCGTATTCACACGAGCATCCCCGCAATTTTTTCAAGCTGTCCGACTCGGAGTTAAAAACGACCCCACCTGACACTGAAAAGTGCCAAGCGGGGTCGCTATTGTCTTCGACTGCTAATCCAAGTCGTGAGAGTTAGATGCGAGATGCATAGCTACTCGCAGCTATTCACAGCCATTCGCACCTATTCGCGACTCATGTCTGCGGTGGCCGGGTCAACGAGCTTGGAGCCCGTGACCTTCTTATGGATGAACCACAGCAGGACGAATACCGGAATACCCAGGTACGGAGTGAGGATAGCGAAGATATTCTCGCCAGTACGGATCGGATCAAGTGCCTGTCCGGCCACCACAAAGAAGCACATAATCAGTGCCAGCACAGCACCGGCGGGGAAAAAGTTCGCCTTGTAGGGAAGCGAATCCAACGGGATATTTTGGGCCTTCAGACACTTGCGGAAGCGGTAGTGGCTGAAAGAGATACCAAACCAGGTGATAAAGCCCGCGAGCGCAGAGAGCGTCAGCAAGAACGTGTACGCCACACCATCGCCTACCAATGAAGTAATGAAGCCAGCCATACCGATGACAGCGGTGGCAATCAGAGCGCGCAGCGGAACGCCGTGCCCGGAAAGCTTGCCGAAGTAACGCGGAGCGTGTCCCTGGCGGGCCAGGGAAAACAGCATACGAGTGGACACATACATACCGGAGTTACCCGCGGATAAGACCGAAGTCAGAATGACAGCGTTCATCAGGCCAGCGGCGATCGCGATACCTGCGCGTTCAAAGACCAGGGTGAACGGTGAAATGGAAATGTTGTCCTCGGCGGCGTTCAGAAGATTCGGGTCCGTGTACGCAATAAGGAAACCAATAACAGCGATGGCACCGATGTAGAACAGCAGGATACGCCAGAAGATAGTGCGAATCGCGCGGGGAATCGTACGCTCAGGATCTTCAGCCTCACCTGCTGCTACGCCAACCATCTCGGTGCCCTGGAAGGAGTATCCAGCTACAACGAAGACAGCCAACAGTCCCATTCCGCCATTGACGAATGGGGCGTCGCCCGTGGTCCAGTTTTCGAAGCCGGGGGAGGAGCCACCCAAGATGCCGAAAATCATGCCGACACCAAGAACGAGGAAGACGATGACGGTAATGACCTTGATGGTCGCAAACCAGAACTCACCCTCGCCGAATGCACGTGCGGACAGGGCGTTCAGCCCAAATAGAATCGCGAGGAAGAGCGCGGACCAGACGATTGAAGGCACATCCGGGACCCAATAGCGCATCACCAGTGCAGCAGCGACGAGCTCTGCGGCCACAGTAATCGCCCAGTTAAACCAGTAGTTCCAGCCCATGGCAAAGCCGAAGGATTCTGAGACGTATCGGCGACCGTACTCCTGGAAGGAACCGGGCACCGGCAGGTAAGCGGCCATCTCGCCGAGAGACTGCATAACCAGCCACACCATGATGCCGATAAGAGCGTAAGCGATGAGCGCACCGCCTGGACCGGCCTGCGAAATGGTCGCACCGGAGGCAACAAACAGGCCCGTACCAATGGCACCACCAATGGCAATCATGTTCAGGTGGCGAGCTCTCAGCCTGCGCTGAAGCTTATGGTTTTGTGAGGAAGTCTCCTCAGATTGCGTCGAAGTCATTCATTTATCATAAGCGTTTGTACTCCGGTGAATGCAAAAACCACACCGCTTCAATTGTTGGTATCACCCCACAAATCGGCTGATGTATATGCTCTCGGTCAACGAGTTCTCCATCTCCCAGGTCCCCGCACAAACCCAGCGATGAGCTTTCCGCACGTACGCGGACTCATTTTCAGCAAAGGCACGGCCACTTTCGCCATAGCGCGAAGCGTCGTCAGTGGGGATGTCCCTATCAAATAGGCAAACACGTCCTTCTCCGGCAACGAAAAGAACGCCCGAAAAAACGCACCCGTCTGTCGTGCATCGAACCCCAGCAACGCCGCGAGCCCACGTTCGCGTAGCCATCGCTGCAATCGCATGCTTAGCGACGTCCCCAGCGTCCGGCTTTCCTTCTTTTCCATATCGGCCAAGAAGCGGTCGACATCTTCGATAACCGAACCCACCGAGTAGCCAGTGGCAGGATGCATCCAACCACCAGCAAAGCCGAAGAGGGCGCCCATGGATGGTCCACTGTGCGTCACGTCACCGCGGCGAGAGGGAAAGTTTGCCAGTAGGGGAAAGGACACCACTTCTTCATCGATGGCCAGATCTTCCGAAAGCCCCAGGGACTTCAACCGTGCACTTTGGCGTCTACGCAACAGCGCTAAAAGTGCGGAGTCATCGGCCTCACCGCCGATCCGGACTGCAGCACCAGCTTCGCCGAGATAGCCGCCAATCATAGGAATCGGAGTAGCGAGAATGGTCTCTTCAATGAGGAAGGTCCTGTCATCCAAGAAAATGCGATAGGAGAAACTAGCCGGCTCTGTCGCTGGGTCAACCGGTTCAGCCGGAGTGAAGTCCATGAGGACTGCGCGGCGGTGGTCGCTGGGGACGTCGTCAAGCGAAAAGATGTGCCCGATGGCGAGCTGCCGTACCTGCCCACCTCGCCCGACTGCGGCGTGCGTGCGCCCGGTGGTGACAATTGTGATGTCAGTACCCGTGGTTTCGGAATCGGTGAGTGCGCGGCGTTCTATGTGGAAACCGCCAAGTTCTTGCAGGCAGTCCTTGTTAACAACGCCGTAGTTGCGGGTGAGCTGACGTTCGGTGCCGTCGGCAAGAATGGCGCTGGGTTGAAAAGTGGCGGCGAGGAAGTCGCTGGGCAACCAGTCGGGGAGTTGGTCGCACCACAAGCCGATCGTCGAGGGCAGTGTGCCACCGGCGGGGTCATAAGCGGTGACATCCCAGCCGCGAGCGGATGCGCGGTGGGCGGCGATTCTTCCGGCGGGCCCGAGGCCGACGACGGAGGCGGTCACGGGAAATGAAGTCATAACTGGTAGGCTACTCGTTCGTGATTGTGACCCATGACCTTGAAGTCCGAGTCGGCGCCCGTACCCTGCTCACTGCGCCGGGTGAGCAGCTGCGCGTCCAGCCGGGAGACCGGATTGGACTCGTCGGGCGAAATGGTGCTGGCAAAACGACGACTATGCGTATCCTCTCCGGTGAAACTGAACCCTACGGCGGTTCAGTAGTGCGCTCTGGCTCGATTGGGTACCTGCCACAGGACTCGCGCGAGGGCAACATCGACATCTCCGCCCGCGACCGTGTGCTGTCGGCGCGAGGCCTTGACCAAATCCGCCGCAGCATGGATCGCCAGCAGGAGATCATGGAGACCGCGACCACCGACACGAAGCGCGATGCGGCGATTCGGAAGTTTTCGCGTCTCGAGGAGCGCTACCACGACCTCGGCGGCTACGAGGCGAACGCCGAGGCAGCCCGCATTTGCGACGCGCTGGGGTTGCCGGAGCGCGTACTCGACCAGCCGCTGAAGACGCTTTCGGGTGGTCAGCGCCGCCGCGTCGAGCTTGCTCAGATTCTCTTCGCCGCTACCGAAGGCTCGGGCAAGTCCGCCACGACGCTGCTTCTCGACGAGCCGACGAACCACCTCGATGCGGATTCGATTACCTGGCTGCGCGAATTCCTCAGTAAGCATGAGGGCGGCTTGATTATGATTTCGCACGATGTTGAGCTGCTCGAGGCCGTGTGTAACAAAGTCTGGTTCCTCGATGCGGTGCGCGCCGAAGCTGATGTGTACAACATGGGCTGGAAGAACTACCTGTCGGCACGCGCGACCGATGAGGCTCGACGTCGCCGTGAATTCGCTAACGCGGAGAAGAAGGCCAGCGCACTGCGCAAGCAGGCCGAGAAGCTAGGCGCGAAGGCGACGAAGGCTCGTGCGGCCAAGCAGATGGTGGCTCGTGCTGAGCGCATGATGGACAGTCTCGACGAGGTCCGCGTCGAGGATAAAGTCGCCCACATTTCCTTCCCAGAGCCGGCCCCCTGTGGCAAGACTCCGCTCAACGCCACGGGACTGACCAAGATGTATGGCTCGTTGGAGGTCTTCGCCGGTGTTGATCTTGCGATTGACAAGGGTTCCCGCGTGGTTGTCCTCGGCTTCAATGGTGCTGGTAAGACGACGCTGCTGAAGCTACTCGCCGGTGTGGAGCGCACCGATGGCGAAGGCGGCATTGTCTCCGGCCACGGCCTGCGCATCGGCTACTTCGCCCAGGAGCACGACACGATTGATCCGGACAAGACTGTCTGGGAAAACACCGTCTACGCCTGCCCTGACGTCAACGAGCCGGAACTGCGGAGCCTGCTCGGTGCCTTTATGTTCTCCGGCGACAAGCTGCAGCAGCCAGCGGGAACCCTCTCCGGTGGTGAGAAGACACGTCTGGCGCTGGCGACGCTGGTTAGCTCCCGCGCAAACGTCCTGCTTCTCGACGAGCCCACTAACAACCTCGACCCTCAGTCCCGCGAACAGGTGCTCGACGCACTGCGCACTTACACCGGGGCCGTCGTACTGGTTACCCACGATCCAGGTGCGGTCAAGGCGCTAGAGCCCGAGCGCGTCATCGTGCTTCCCGACGGCACCGAAGACCTCTGGAGCGACGACTACATGGAAATCGTCGAGCTGGCTTAAGACGGATCCATTGGCCCTGGCAGGTAACCGTCCTGCTGAGCGAGCCTATACATCTCCGACTTGTTAAGGCTGTTCTCGGCCCGGCCAGCTGCCGCATACTTGGCTCGAATACGACCCAAGTAGTCCAACACGGTGTTCGGTGTCAGCCCTGTCATCGACGCGACTCGCTTCGTCGACTCACCGGAGGCGTAAAGCTCCAGTACCTCACGCTGGCGTTCTGACAGATCGACAGAGTCGAGCAGGGGATCAGAGTCAACTACCGATGCCCATTCTGTAGTCAGCGCGCCCTTGCCAAGTGCCGCCAGCCGTACTGCAGACACGATTGTCTCCGGGGTTTCCGATTTTTGCACAACCCCCATCACTCCGGTACGCACTGCCTTTCGGACAAGGTATGGGCTTTCAGCTGACGAGAGGATGAGCACGTGATCGGTAACCAATTCCAGCGACAGAACGTTCTGCGCTGGATCTGAATTATCCGCCAGCCGTAGATCCAGCACGACCACATCCAGGCGGTCATCGGTGCCCACATCGGCCAGTAGCTCCGGCACAGTTTGATAACAGCCGACGAGCTCAAAGTCTGGCTCTGCAGAAAGCAGGGTTTCGAGCCCCTGCAGAGTCAAGGCATGATCATCAATCGCAGCAACGCGAAGCAAACGATCCGACTGCACGCTGTAATCTCCGATGTTGTCGGAGTCAATTGCAGCCGAGACGTCGATGGAAGCATTGCTCATTCCCGCAATATTCTCCCTAGTCACGTGACATCACTATCCTCTCACCGGCTTCATCAAACCTTTGCACTCCATTGTCATCAGAAATAGATGCAAATGCACGTCTGCCCGGGGGCAATAGGCGAATTGTTACCGATCCTTCTTCGGCGTTATCGATTGCTTCGAGGAAGTTCGGCATCAACTTGGCCACCGCGGAATCGTCGTCGACAAGCGGAATACGGCGCACATCGGTGCTATCGGAAACGGCCTGCGTGTGATTGCGGTCATCGAGGAGCCGGACATGAACACCTCTTGCGCGGGCGTCCCAAACAGCTTGGTGAAGGGACCCAACATTTAGATGCGGCGAACGTAGGACGTCTCGGAGAAGCTGCTCTGTAAGCCGCGCACGCAACTGCAGTCGCGGGGTCGGTTCTTCCAAAACTGCAGCGGCGCTAAAAATGGGGCCGACCCGGCGCTGCAACCATTCGTAGTTACTCTGGCTGCTAATTTCGTACTCTTTGGCGGCCCCGGCAGCGTACAGCGCACGATTATAATCCTGAATAGACTGCGGAACGGTGCGCATAAAAAAGCGGACCATGATGGACGTCAAAATTCCCGCGACCAACATCACGGAGCGAACTAACAGGTCAACTCCAGAGATACTGATGTGGGTCGTATCCGAGGGGGCAAAGGGGAAGAACTTGAGAAGCTCCACCATGATCGCGCCACCGAGCACTGAATTCAGCGCAACCCAGGGGCGGCCGCGGATGGCGAGCAATGCAGATGCAAAAGAAATTAAGCTAAAGTGCCAGAAATACGACCATTCCAAATTATTTGGAATGGGCTGGTAGAGCCCCACCACAGCTAATACAACGATCGCGACACCAGTTACGATTGCACGGGCTAACGGCAATTGTGAATGGCGGCCATACATAATCAGCCCGAGAAGGCCGATCGCTAATGCCAGACTGATTTGCCCGGCCACGGTAAATAATTGTCCATTACTGACTAGAACCATGAACAACACGCCGACAATCGCGCCGTAGAACTGCCAGGAAAAAACAATTGACATTCCCATGAGGTCATACAGCGATGTCGTGTGAGCGGAGGAATCGACTACATCTTCCTCTTCCACAGGAGAGGTATTACCGTGCCATTTGAGAATAACCTGAGTACCTTTCCCAGGCTTTGAATTAACGAGAGCATCTCCACCGCGAAGGGCCTCCATTCGCCCTTTAACGCTCAACCGGATACCTGCACGATGCGGGTCAATTCCCTCGGGGTCGAACCCGGTGCCATCGTCACGAAAATCAATGGACACCTCTCCCGAGGCAACACGAATGTGGCATTTCTTTTCCGCTGCGGCACCTGCGTGACGCTTGGCATTATTTGCCACCTCGGTTGCGGCTAATAGGAACGTGTTAGCAACTTCTCCTGGCAGCCGAACTGGACCGCCTTCTTCGCTGGTGTCTAGCGTTACCGAAATGTCGGGGCTCACCGACATCAATTGCGCCCGTACAGCCTCAGCAAAAGTTCTACCGCTTACTGTTTGCCGAGGCGAGAAAAACAGCCCAGTCTGCTCGTCTAGCGAGAAGTCAATCTTAGAGCCCTTACCAATTGCAGACAATGCGGCCAATACATAGTCATGGACATAGGCGTTGAAGCTGCTCATCGCCTCGCCGCGGACACGCATACGCTCCGCTCTCTCATTCACCTTTCGAGAGTTCTCGTAGGTGAAGTCAATAAGCCTTGCGACGGGTTGTGCAGAGCCCGCAATAATCACAAATGGAAAAGTGTTGATGAGATTGAATCCGACATCCGACAACATGTCGAGCCAAAAAGTGTGTCCCAGCAACCACGAATTAATGACCGCAATAAGTCCGGGAACAAATACCATCACGGACAAACTGATGTGGAGTGGCACTGTCAGAGCAAATGCAGCGAGGGCTAAACCTGAAAATGGGCTATACCAGAGCGCATTTCCAACGACGTTATGAGGGAGATCCCAATAGGTTGAAACCAACATCAGGAAAACCAACATGATGTACATCGGCACACGCAGTGCGGTAATAAGGCCTCGCCGCGTATTATTAATCACAGCCCAAATCAGCAACATATCGCTGAGAATGAATATGAGCAGTGATGCAAAAGGGAACCAGTGGCTCAGAAAGTTTTCAAAGGGGACAGAACGAACAGCCGATTCAACCTGCCACAAAAAGCCGGTGACGGCAATAATAATCGCGCCGGATCGCAGCACAGACATTTCAATTGATGGTGACTGTCCGGCAAGTGCCGAATCGGGATTCCACCTCTCCATGCGACAATCACATTCCTTTTGCTTATTGCCACTAGATAAAACTAATTAGTCTCTACATGCGGTATGAAGCCGAGCGAAATTCTGAAGAATACGCCCACTTCGAGCAACATCCAACTGTCGCGCGGCCGACACCGCTTCAAGATCTGTTCCTGGTAAATAGTAGCCCTCATTTGCGTAAATCTGGAGACGCTGGGCAAACGTGTTGGCATCTAATTCCGGGTGAAACTGCGTCGCATATGCATTGCGGCCCAACCGAAACATCTGTACGGGGCAGTCCTTTCCAGTTGCCAACAACGTAGCGTCGCCAGGCAGTTCTTCGATGGCCTCCTTGTGGCCGACGATGGCGTGAAAGTGGGCCGGTAAACCATCAAGAATTGGATCTGATTCGCCATCTGGAGTTGCAGCTACTTCGATTACAGCTGCCTGCTCCCCGTGCTTGCGGGAGACACGGCCATGGCCAGCAGTACCGAGCAGGCCGACGCCATAACAAGCTCCGAAGAAGGGGAAGTCTCGTTCGAGCACTTCTGCCAACAAATCCTCGAACCAGGTTTCGACTTCCTTCTGTAGATAGCTCTTATCGTCATCAGAGGCGTTAAAGGGACCTCCGCCAACGATTACGCCCGAGTAGTTATCTAGATTCAGATTCCCCGGACGAGACTGTTCCAGGCGAATTTGATGCAACTTTGCCGGCGCCAATGCACACCTCCTGGCAAATGAGAGATGTTCAGCGTGAGCTGCGGCATCTTCGCCGCGTGTGGAAAGCAAGAGGAAGGGCTTGGCGGAGGTAGACATTTGCGGGAACAAATTTCGTGAAAAAGGGAGCTAGAGGGGGACGGAGACTACTGCACCACTAGCAGGCTCGGATTGGCTGCATGCGTACATACGTGCATAAATCGGGGGATGATTGACGAGACGGCCTGGAGGTCCACATCAGATACCTTTAGTCGAATCGCATCGACTTCCTCCGGGTCAAAGTAACCGACGTCGGTGTAGAAAGACATTCTGCGGAGCAGTCCGTTGGCATTCATCTCCGGATGAAATTGGGTAACCCAGTTATTCGATCCGATCGAGTACATCTGCACCGGACAGGTTGGGCCTGTGGCAAGCAAAGTCGCGTGATTTGGAAGTTCCGCAACGGATTCCTTGTGGCCAGTCAACGCATAAAAAACCGGAGGCAACACCGAAGCTATTGGATCCTGAGTGGCAGCTTCGGTGAGCTCTACCCGGGTAGAACCCGCTACTTCGCCGTGACGCAGGTTAACCAAACCGCCCGAAGTAAAGGCCGTGTAGCTAGCGCCGTAGCAGATAAGCAGTGCGGGGACAGGACTCCTAAGTACGTCGTAAAGCACATCGTGCGAATACTTCTGCAGCCCCGAATGCTCAAGGTCGGTGATGTTAAATGGGCTGCCTCCGACGAATACGCCGTCATAGGAGGTCAGGTCGGGCAACTTAGCGCCGACAGCGTCGATGGTAAACAGATCCAACTGGCTGGGCTCAAGCCCGGTGGAATCCAGAAAGTCCTGGTACTCGGCTTGCCCCGCACCATCTGCGGGGCGGAGCGCCACCAACAAAAACTTACCCACACTCATAAATAGACAGCTTAGTCCATATTGGGTGAAATCTATGCATTGTCACCGGTCAAACGGGGTAAATGCACGGCAGAAAGCCGAAACCCGCTCCCGTATTAGGGGAGCGGGTGGTACGTAACGCTATCAGGCCTAGCCTGAGTGGCTAGTCCTTGCGCCGTAAGCTGTCTTCAACTAAATCAAGCACGGAATCCAATTCGTCGACAGTGCGACCAGATGCCAGACGAACGATGATGCCATCGAGCATCAGCTCGAGAAAAAGCTGCATCGTGCGAACCGAATAATCCGACCGTAGGGAGCCGGATGAGGATGTCTGGGTCAATCGGTGGGCAACAGCGTCATCCAATTGATCCTGATGGCCCAACCATTGGCCCTTAAACTCCGGATCGCTGCGAAGGCGACGGGCAATCTCAAGGCGAGTTCCCAGCCAGCCATGCTTGTCTGGGTTCGCCACGATATCACGCATTACTTCCACTAAGCCGGAAGCCTCCGCGACTTCCGCCATATTTGCGGCATCTTCTTCGGCCAATGCTAAGAACAGACCTTCTTTGGATCCGAAGTGATGGAAAATAGCACCGCGAGACTTACCGGTAGCGGACTCCAGACGAGAGACCGTTGCGCCGTCGTAGCCGAATTCTGCAAAGCACTGCCGAGCGCCGTCGAGAATTTCGTGCCGCCGTTGAGCTAAATCCTGGTTACTCACTTTTGGCATAAGGAAACTCTTTTCTTGCCGGCGACGCCCAGGGACATGTTTCACTGCATGACGTGGCAGCGCCATTCCTATACTTCCCAAGCCTCATTTTGGTTGGGGTAGAGAAACCCGAGGCCGGCAGGGCGCTAGCCCGTGGGGTATGAATCCGCGGGCTAGCGCTACCTACCGGCCTCTAGAAGCGCTGCTTGTAACAAGCCCTAGCGCGCACGAGTCAAAGGGAAACTAGTTGCCCTTGATCATGTTGCGCAGGACGTACTGCAGAATACCGCCGTGGCGGTAGTAGTCAGCCTCACCAGGGGTATCGATGCGGACCACAGCGTCGAAGTCGAAGGACTCGCCGTTTTCCTTGGTAACCGTAACCTTGACGGTCTTCGGGATGGAGCCGTTGTTCAGCTCCTCCAGACCAGCGATGTCGAAGGTCTCAGTGCCATCGATGCCCAGGGACTTCCAGGACTCACCCTCCGGGAACTGCAGCGGAACAACGCCCATGCCGATGAGGTTCGAGCGGTGGATACGCTCGAAGGACTCAGCGATAACAGCCTTGACGCCCAGCAGCAGGGTGCCCTTAGCTGCCCAGTCACGGGAGGAACCGGTGCCGTATTCCTTACCACCAACGACGACCAGCGGAGTGCCAGCCTCCTTGTAGTTCATGGCAGCGTCGTAGATGAAGGCCTGCGGGCCACCCTCCTGGGTGAAGTCGCGGGTGTAGCCACCGGTAACACCGTCAAGCAGCTGGTTCTGCAGGCGGATGTTAGCGAAGGTGCCGCGCACCATGACCTCGTGGTTACCACGACGGGAACCCAGGGAGTTGTAGTCCTTGCGCTCAACGCCCATGGAGTCGAGGTACTGAGCAGCCGGGGTGCCCGGCTTAATGGAGGAAGCCGGGGAGATGTGGTCGGTGGTCACCGAGTCACCCAGGGCAGCAAGGACGCGAGCGCCCTTGATGTCGGAAACCGGTGCCGGCTCCATTTCCATCTCGTCGAAGTACGGTGCCTTGCGGATGTAGGAGGACTTGTCGTCCCAAGCGAAGGTCTTGCCCTCCGGGGTCGGCAGGTTCTGCCAGCGCTCGTCACCAGCGAAGACATCCTTGTAGTCCTCGTCGTACAGCTCGGAAGAGATGGAGGCCTCGATGGTTGCTTCGATCTCTTCGGTGGACGGCCAAATGTCGCGCAGGAAGACATCGTTGCCCTCTGCGTCCTGACCCAGGGCGTCGGTTTCAAAGTCGAAGTCCATGGTACCGGCGATCGAGTAGGCGATAACCAGGATCGGGGAGGCCAGGTAGTTCATCTTCACGTCAGGGGAGATGCGGCCTTCGAAGTTACGGTTACCGGACAGAACCGCGGTAGCAGCCAGGTCGGCCTCGTTGATGGCGGAGGAAATCTCAGCCGGCAGCGGACCGGAGTTACCGATACAGGTTGCACAACCGAAGCCGGACAGGTAGAAGCCCAGAGCCTCGAGGTCCTTCCACAGGTCAGCACGCTTGAAGTAGCCGTTAACAACCTGGGAGCCCGGAGCACAAATGGTCTTGACCCACGGCTTAGCCTGCAGACCCTTCTCGACTGCCTTGCGTGCCAACAGACCAGCACCAATCATGACCGACGGGTTGGAGGTGTTGGTACAAGAGGTGATGGAAGCGATAGCGACCATACCGTGGTCGAGCGTGTACTCGCCGCCCTTCGGGGAAGTGACGGTAATCGGGGAGCTCGGGCGACCTTCAGCGCCGTTAGCGGCGGACTCGCCGTGGCCCTCGCGGGACTCGTTGTAGTCTGCGGCCAGCTCGGAGGTCGGTGCGGAAGCCTTGACAGCGCCCTTAATCTCGCCGTCGGAGTAGTTGTGCAGGTCCTTGCGGAACTGCTCCTTGGCGGAAGCCAACTCGATGCGGTCCTGCGGGCGCTTCGGGCCAGCGATGGACGGAACGACGGTGGACAGGTCCAGCTCGAGGTACTCGGAGTACTCAGCCTCCGGAGTGTTCTCGTCCAACCACATACCCTGAGCCTTGGCGTAAGCCTCGACGCGCTCCAGGGTCTCCTTGTCACGGCCAGTCAGGGCCAGGTACTTGACGGTCTCATCGTCGATCGGGAAGATTGCGGCGGTGGAACCGAACTCTGGCGACATGTTACCGATGGTCGCACGGTTGGCCAGCGGCAGCTTGGAGACGCCAGCGCCGTAGAACTCTACGAACTTGCCGACGACGCCGTGCTGGCGCAGCATATCGGTGACGGTGAGCACAACGTCGGTTGCGGTAACACCCGGCTGAATGTCGCCAGTCAGCTTGAAGCCAACGACGCGCGGAATGAGCATGGAGATTGGCTGGCCAAGCATTGCGGCCTCAGCCTCAATACCACCGACACCCCAGCCCAGGATGCCCAGGCCGTTCTGCATGGTCGTGTGAGAGTCAGTACCAACACAGGTGTCCGGGTATGCCAGGCCGTTGTTCTCGAAGACAACGCGAGCCAGGTACTCGATGTTGACCTGGTGGACAATACCGGTTCCCGGAGGAACAACGCGGAAGTTGGAGAATGCGCCAGTACCCCAACGGAGGAACTTGTAGCGCTCATCATTGCGCTGGTACTCAATTTCGACGTTCTTAGCCAGAGCGTCTTCGCTACCGAAGGCCTCGATGATGACCGAGTGGTCGATGACCATCTCTGCCGGGTTCAGCGGGTTAACCTGATCCGGGTCGCCGCCGAGAGTCTTAACAGCCTCACGCATGGTAGCCAGGTCAACAACACAGGCGACGCCGGTGAAGTCCTGCATAATAACGCGAGCAGGGGTGAACTGAATCTCGATCGACGGATCAGCCGAAGGAACCCAGTTGGCGACAGCCTTGATGTGCTCCTCAGTGATGTTGGCGCCATCTTCGTTGCGCAGCAGGTTCTCACCGAGAACCTTCAACGAGTAAGGCAGCTTCTCCATACCCGGCACGGCGTCAAGAGCGAAGTAGTCATAAGACTTGTCTCCGACCTCAAGCTTGCGCAGGGCGTTGAAAGAGTTCTTGCTTTCAGCCACAGTCAGCTCCATTTCTATTCGGGTGAATTGTCGCCTTAACTGAAGAGTCCGGCACTCGAATTTCGGCTCTCCACAAGGCATAGGTGCGATCACGCCGCCCCTTATCAACCAATTAAAGCAATAATCACGACGCGGGGCACACGAGCCCACACACACGTTTTTAAGGAAGCGTTACCGTCCTTGCATCAACAATAACAGTACGAACGTTCTGTATGTAGATTGCTCGCGGCGCGCCGAGTCACGCTACCCCCGTTCACATCCAGAGCAGGCCATTATAGATAGGACAAACGAAGCAGCATCTCCGCCAAATTGGGGCGCGTGGAAACCATTCTCACGCAAAACAGGAGCACGATACGGAAGGCAATTAATGCATACGCCAGCAGATTCACAGGCAGCGAAAGAAACCGTCGAGAAGGTGGTCGCTCAGCTACGCACCGACAACATCGTGACAAATAACCCACAGCTCCGAGAAGCGGTCCAGCCAATTGTCGACGATGCAGCAAATCGGGGGGTGCCCAATTTCAATATCATCTACCTAGATAGCGAGAAGATTTACCCCGTCGCCGAACAAAAGAACACCGACATCTTTTCCTTTGCCCGCCAAGTAGCGGACCAAGTCGGCGGCACCACTGTCGTGCGCACACCGGGCAATGTGGCCACCGCATCTGCCGATTTCCCCCGCGCAGCCATTGAACGCGCCGACCACGCAATGATGGAGACTCCACGAGACTATCCGGCGGGTCTCGATGCCTATTTGCACGAGCTCACTAACTACGTCGTCCCGTGGACTCTTTACAGCCTCATCGCAGGCGTCGTTATCGTCGCACTCTTCGTCGGGCTGACGTTCTACTGGCTACGCACACGCCCAACCGCCTAAGAGTTCGCTTTACGACGGACGCTGGAGTTAACGGCCCCACTGAACACATTCACCGTCCCCGGTTTTCCACCTCACGGCAAGGGACAGGGTAAATGCCCCAAAAACTGGTAGCAGTGGAGAACTCAGTCACTATCTCAATTGGATAACACTGTTGCAGTCGCCGTAACCGTGTCAACGATTTTCGCCAAGGTCAAGCATGAGCGCTTGACCTTTTCTTATGTCCGGTACCCCAGGTAAAGGTCCGCGGCAGTCCGGCACGCCGATAAGTCATCACATAGTGACATAATTCACACAGAAAACTGGGGCTCATCATAACCGCAGGCCACGGCATATAACGAAACGGTTACAAAGTGGGGGACAGTTGGTAATTTTGTTACTTATGTTTTTTTAGAGCTTTTTGACCCGTAAAGTGCTTCGTGATGCCAATAGTGGACTCAAGGGTCCAGTATTGACCAATGAAAACTCGCGGGAGCGCCGCTGTTGCTTTTGGTTCTGGTTTCGGTTCGACGTTTTTCGAAGTTCCACTCAAGACCTGGAGGCAACAATGGGAAGATATCCAACGATGGGGAAGTCGCTGGTGTCGATTCTGAGGCGTGAACGCACCCATAGGAGAAATGTAGGAGTAACGCGGTGCCGAGTAATCGCAAAGTCCGTGCATCATATTGGACTCGTCCAATTGCCGGTATTATCACGGCGGGTCTTCTGGCGACGAACACTCAGGTCGCAGCTGCACAACCACTGAATCCGAGCGACGCCCAGATCCGTCAAGCGCGTGAGGCGGCCTCTAACGCCGAGTCGTACTTGCAGTCCCTGGTCGCCGAGGTAACTTCCAGCGAGCGCCGGGTATCTGACCTCGAGCTACGCATGGGCACTCTCCGCGAGGATGTCAACAAGGCCATGGTGGACCTTGAGAACGCTCGAGATGCCGCTAACCGTGCGCGCGAGGCGGTCGACGAGGCGCGAACCCAACTCGACCGTTCCCGCGCTGAGCTCGCTAGTGCCCAGAAGCAGTTCGACGAGCTAGCCCGCACCATCATGCGCCAGGGACGTTCCAGTGGCTCGATTCTCGAGGGTGCGCGAGATGCATCCGAGGCTATTAACCGCCTGTCCGCCTTGCGTCGCGAAGCGGATCGTCAAGAGCAGACCGTTGACTCTCTGGATAAGAATCGCACCGAGGCTGCTAACCAGGAGTCCACGCTTCGCAAGAAGAGTGACGAGGCTCAGCAGGCGGAGGCCACCGCAAATCAGCGAAACACCGATGCTCAGAACGCGTACTCCGAGGCAAACGAGGAGCTTCAGAAGGAGCAAGCTGATTACCAGCAGGCTCAGGTCGATCGCGATGCCGCAAAGGCATCTTTGGATGCAGCCCGAAACGCGGTCAACGAGCTGAACTCCCAGCGCCAGAATTATGAGAACGAGCAGGCCCGCAAGGAAGCGGAAGACGCCGCTGCCAAGAAGGCCGCTGAGGAAGCCGCAGCTAAGACTCGCGCCGAGGCGCAGTCGAACCAGACTGATGAGGATTCCTCTTCTGAGTCCACAGATGAAAGCTCTAGCACCACTGGTTCTACGGGCTCGACTGATTCCACTAGCTCTACCGACTCGACTGGTTCTACGGCCTCCACTGGCTCTGACAGCTCCACCGGCTCCACTGGCTCTGACAGCTCCACCGGCTCCACTGGCTCTGACAGCTCCACCGGCTCCACCAGTTCCTCTGAGACGACCGAATCTTCGGATTCCTCTGAGTCCACCGATACCTCGGATTCGTCTAGCACCGGCAGCTCGTCGTCAAGCGGCACCCCGGCACAGACTGTGGCGCCGACGAATCCGGAGACCGGTCAGAGCACCTCGGGTTCTTCCAGCCAGAAGGTCGAGACTGTCATCGCACGCGCGATGGGGCAGCTCGGTGTCCCATACGCATGGGGCGGTGGCAACGCCAACGGCCCGACCAAGGGCATCCGTGACGGCGGAGTAGCTGACTCCCACGGCGACTACAACAAGATTGGTTTCGACTGCTCGGGCCTGACTCTGTACGCCTACGCCGCTGTCGGCATTGACCTGCCTCACTACACCGGCTACCAGTACCAGCGCGGAAAGCACTACCCGGCATCTCAGATGAAGCGTGGTGACCTGCTGTTCTGGGGCCCGAATGGTCATGGCCACGTCGCTATCTACCTGGGCGATGGCAAGATGATTGAGGCACCGCAGTCCGGTTCTGTGGTTAAGATCTCGCCAGTCCGTTATAACGGAATGACACCGAACGTTGTCCGCCTCGTCTAGTTTCTAACGACGTGTTCTACAGGTCGGGCGACCGACCTAAAGAAGGGTTTCTCTGTGACCTACCCAACGCCCACTGACCACACGGACCTCGAGCGCGCATACGCGGAGCTGGGGAAGGTTGTGGTTGGCCAGGAGCACCTGATTAAGCAGCTCTTCATCGCGATGCTCGCAGGAGGTCATGTCCTGCTCGAAGGTGTTCCGGGTGTTGCGAAAACTCTGGCAGTGTCTACTTTTGCCACAGTGATGGGTGGGTCCTACTCCCGCATCCAGTTCACTCCGGATTTGGTGCCATCAGATATTGTCGGCACCCGGATTTTCCGCCAGGACACCTCGGAGTTCATTGTCGAGCCCGGCCCGGTCATGTCAAATATCGTGCTCGCTGATGAAATCAACCGCGCACCGGCGAAGGTGCAGTCGGCACTGCTGGAAGTCATGGCAGAGCACCAGGTGTCCATCGCAGGGGAGTCCACGCCAGTACCGGAGCCGTTTTTGGTTCTGGCCACGCAAAACCCAATCGAAAACCAGGGTGTCTACCCACTGCCGGAGGCCCAGCGGGACCGTTTCCTATTTAAGGTCCTCGTGGGTTACCCCACTCCGGCGGAAGAGCGGGAGATTGTCTACCGCATGGGAGCCACCCCTCCAGTCGCGCAGCAGATTCTCACCCCAGAGAGTGTTCGGGAACTGCAGCGCGCTACCCGCGAAGTCTTTGTCCACCACACACTGATTGACTACATCGTGGCCGTCATCGAACTCACCCGCAATCCGATGCGGGCGGAGTTGAAGGATGTCGACCGCTGGCTTTCCTATGGCGCATCACCGCGTGCAACTCTTGGTGCTGTCGCGGCCGCCCGCGCCCACGCGCTGTTTTCCGGTCGCGACTATGTCGTGCCGGACGATGTGGTCTCCGTGCTTCCCGACGTGCTGCGTCATCGCTTGGTCCTTTCCTATGAGGGCCTGGCCGATGGCGTTACTCCCGAACGGATTATTGACATCGTGTTGTCTCACGTGCGCCTTCCCCAAGGCGCGAGCACTGGCTCCGATGAGGGCACTGCCTCCTAATGTCAGCTCGTGAAGACGATCTTGCACGCGTCCTGGCGTACTTAGATCTAACTGTTACGCGTAAGCTCAACGGACTTTTGCGCGGCAGCTTTCTCTCCACCGCTACTGGAGATGGCTCTGAGCCGGTTGGCTCCCGCGAATATGTCATCGGCGATGATGTTCGCCAGATGAACTGGGCAGTGACAGCCCGCACTGGAGTGCCGCACGTTCGCACCTCCGAGGCCGAGCGCGAGCTGGAGTGCTGGATTGTAGCCGAACCCGCCGCACGTCTGTCCACCGGCTTGGCCGATACCACCAAACGACATCTGCTCACCGCCGCTGCCGGCGCAGTAACGATGCTTAACGACGCCCCGGGGTCCCGAACTGGATTAATCGCCGGTGGCACTCCAGTGCCCGCGGGCCAGGGCCGTGCCCACAGCTTGATGCTGCTCAAGCAGTTGGCTGACGCGACTGCTGAGCATAACCTCGCAGCGGATATTGACACAGTAATGACTCAGGCTCCGCGCGCTGGGCTGTTGGTTGTCATCTCGGATTTCCTTGGATCACTCGATTGGGCGCGCCCGCTGCGCGTTGCCTCGGCCTCGACAGAGATTATGGCGATTCGCCTGGTAGATCCAGCCGATGAAGCCTTACCCGGCGAAGGCCCGGTGGTCATGGCGGATTCAGCAACCGGCGAGACCATTGAACTCAACATCAACGACAAGACCCGCGCCGAGTATGCGGCTCAGGCTCGTGCCCACCACGAGCGTGTAATCAATGAACTGCGCAAATGCCGTGCTCGCGTTATTACCTTGCGTACGGATTCAGATTGGGTACTGGATTTTGCTCGACAAATTGGCCAACATTAGCGTCTGAGTAACCGCTTGTTAGTGCTATCTTTTTTGGGCCACCGACTAACCGGCTATAGCCACTGGTTTATACGCGACTGTTTAGGCGACTGGATGTGAGGAAACTGATACCGCGATGACGTTCCTAAACTCAACTTTTGCGCACCCAGGGTGGCTGCTCGCACTCGCTCTGCCTCTCGTGGCAGCCGTGGCCTATTGGATCAGCACTAAGCAGCGAAAGCAACGTGCCATTGCCTTTGGCAACTTCACCATCGTTGGGTCACTGGGGAATAAGTCGTCGGCACGCCTGCGCCATGTCGTAGCTATCAGTGCGCTGTTGTCACTTGTTCTGGTCATCATTTCATTGGCTGGTCCGATTTCGGAGACCAAAGTCGCCCGCAACCGAGCGACGGTTATGCTGGTGGTCGACGTTTCGCTGTCCATGTCGGCCACAGATGTTGCGCCAGACCGCATCACTGCAGCTAAAGAAGCCGGCCAAGAGTTCGTGGAGAACCTTCCCGACGACCTCAATATCGGCCTGGTGACGTTCTCTGGTCGCGCTCGCACTGCTGTCAGCCCGACTACCAACCATGACACCGTGAATCGAGCGCTCCAGGCTGCTGAGTTAGATCAGGCGACTGCGACCGGTGATGCTATCGCTGCCGCGCTGGATGCCATCAATCAGTTCAGCGATTCGGTTCAGGGCGGGGGAGAAGGCGCCCCGCCAGCGACAATTGTGCTGCTTTCCGACGGCAAACAGACCGTCCCACAAGAACTCGACGATCCCCGCGGCGCGTATACCGCCGCCGCCGAAGCCGCCAAGGCCGGGGTGCCTGTCAACACGATTTCGTTCGGTACCGCGCAAGGCGCAATCACGGTTCAGGGCGAATTGATTCCAGTGCCTAACGACGACGATTCGCTGCGAGAGATCGCCCGTCGAACAAAAGGTGAGTTCTTCAGCGCTGGTTCCCTCGAGCAGCTCCGCGATGCCTATGGCTCACTGGAAGATGACATCGGTTACGAACTCAAGCGGGCCGAGAATCCGAGGCCCTATCTGATTGCAGCCTTCACGATGCTGCTAGTGACCGTGGGCTCACTGCTTGTAACCAATCGTCGAATTCCGCAGTAGGGCGCGGTTAGGGTGCCGTCGTCAAGCGATTGGTATGGAACCCGATTGGCAGGAGACGCCGGGGGCATTGAGCAGTCGTCTTATGGAGTCCTCAGACTGCGCTACTAACATGGTTGCCTATGTCTTCTGATAATTTTGACGCTATTTTGCTGTTGTCTTTCGGCGGTCCCGAAAAGATGGCCGATGTGCGTCCCTTCCTGGAGAATGTCACCCGCGGCCGCGGAATTCCGCCGGAGAGGTTGGACGAAGTCGGTGCTCACTACGCGCACTTTGGTGGTAAGTCCCCGCTCAACGATTTAAACCGCGAAATTGTCTCCAACCTTAAGGCTGAGCTGACTCGCCGTGGCTATGACATGCCTGTTTATTTCGGCAATCGCAATTGGCATCCGATGGCTGAAGACACCGCGGCGAAGATGGCTGATGACGGCGTTAAGCGAGCGCTCGTTTTCGCCACTAGCGCCTGGGGAGGCTATTCCGGCTGCCGCCAGTATCACGAAGACATTGCTCGGATGCGCGAATCTCTGGGCGACCGTGCTTTTGACATGGAGAAAATCCGGAGCTTCTACGATCATCCGCTCTTTATAGAAGCCTATGCAGACGCAGTGCGTGAGGCGTTTGCCAAGCTGCCGGATGACCGCCGTGACAAGGCCCGGCTTATTTTCACCGCTCACTCTATTCCGGTCTCGGCGGACAAGGCATCCGGGCCGGTAGAGCTCGGCGGAAATCTTTACTCCCGCCAGGTCAACGAAGCAGCACGGCTCGTCGCCGATGCAGTGGGTATCACCGACTTTGACGTCGTCTGGCAGTCCCGCTCTGGCCCGGAGCACGTGCCGTGGTTGGAGCCTGACATCGTCGACCACGTTGAAGCGGAGGTCACCCAAGGCCTTCGATCCGCAGTAGTGTGCCCGATTGGCTTCATCTCGGACCATGTTGAGGTCGCCTGGGATCTGGATGCCGAGCTTCAGGATGAAATGGCTCATCACGACATCGTCATCGAGCGTGTCGCAACGCCTGGCCCGACGGCTACTTTCACTGACATGCTCGTGGAGCTCATCGAAGAGCGCATCGCAGATGCCGAACCCCGCCGCCTGGGAAGTGAACCGCTACTCGGCTCGGCCTGCAACGGCGCCCCCTGCGCCGCAGCCTGTTGCACCCCGGCAAAGCGCCGCCCACACTGATTCCTTTGGCTTCAATTGGGCCGCAGGGCAAGGCAAATCCCTAGCGGGTCCACTCCTGAATCGCGTATTCCACCGCGCTCATCCGCGCCTGCCGGATCTTTCGCCACAGCGGGATGAGCTGCGCATCAAACGCGGCGCTGCCGTGCCCCGACTCGCTGCCCTGTGCCACCGCCAGAATCGACGACACCCGATCAGCTCTGGCGAGCACTCCCAGTGCACGGCGCGGCACATCATCCGGCACAAAAGCCATGTCCAGGTGATCATCGAGCATGCCGACCATCAGCCGGGGATCCACCTTCGGGGCACCACTGCTTGACGACGTCAGCGGTGAACGCGGCATCGCCGCAATCGTGGCAGCCGCAACCCGCGCCGCATCTGCCAGCTGTAAATCCGCCTCGCCAGGGGAGAGATAGGCCGGCTCGGGAATGTGGCCTTCCAGTGTGTACCAATGCCACTGCTGTAGGCCTGGCACCGGCGTTGTCACTGGTATGAGCACATGGTTCCAGCCCGGCTCCGCATCCGCAATCACAATGGCCGAGCCTGCTGCGCGTGCAGCTTCAGCGGCGTCGGTTCCCGCAGGCAGTGCAGGTGCATCACCGGGCCCGGAGAGAATGAGGCGGACGAGGGGACGGTGGTCACTGTGCCAATCTCCCGCTTCAGTAACCGCTCGAAGAAGGCGGAGCATGTCGCTTCGATCGAGATCAGCGTCGCAATCGATGACATTCGGAACCGTGGCGTCGGCAAGCACGAACGTCCCCGGAACTGACGTAGGCCCGCCGAGCGAGTCTAGCGCGTCGAGGAGATGATCGTAGTTTTCCAAACCCGACAACCACGCGCCCAGCCAAAGGGCGATGTGCTGAGTTGGACTCCAGACCTGGTCGAGAACACTGCGCTGCATAGTGCAGCTCATCCTAGTGCAGCGTGTCGTTGGTCCCGTAACCGATGCTGTTAATCTCAGTACCCATGAGCTTTCAAGACCCGTACCGCAATCAGGACGTGTTCGCTGGCGCACGTGGCCACCGCCGTCGTATCCCACAGCCGGCACGCGAGGTGACAGCAGAAAATGGTGTTGTCGTCGAGGCGTCCTATGACGGATTCGTCGGTGCGATTATCGGGTTGGAGAAAACTTTCGACGGCTGGTGCGTCCGGCTGGAGGACCGCCACGGCAAGTCTCGGCTGTTTCCCATGCACGAGCGCGGTTTTCTCATCGACGGCAAACCTGTGACTCTGGTGCGTCCGAAAGCACAACCAAAAAAGCCCTCGCAGGATCTGTCGGCATCGGGCTCGCGCAAGGTCCACAACGTCAAGGCCAAGGTTGCTCTACCCAGCCGTATCTGGGTCGAGGGTATTCATGACGCGGCAATTGTCGAGAAGGTGTGGGGCCACGATCTGCGTGTTGAGGGCGTAGTCGTCGAGTATCTGGAGGGCTTGGACAACCTTCCAGAACGCTTGGCCGAATTTGGTCCGGGTCCGAAGCGCCGCGTCGGAGTCCTGGCAGACCACATGGTGGAGGGCAGTAAGGAAAGCCGCATGACTCAGCAGCTCGGCCCGCACGTGATGGTCACAGGCCACCCATTTATCGATGTCTGGCAAGCGGTCAAACCCTCGTCGGTAGGCATCGAGGCATGGCCGGAAGTTCCTTACGGGGAGGACTGGAAGACAGGAATCTGCCGTCGCTTGGGCTGGGGAGACGACCCCAAGGAGGGCTGGCGACACGTCTACGCAGGTGTACGCACCTACCGTGATCTGGAGTCTGATTTGATTGGTGCAGTTGAGCGCCTGGTCGACTTCGTCACTGAGCCACATATGCAGTACTAACCCCGGAATACTGGCTCCACTCGCCCCACATTTGTTCTGCAAAGTAGGTAGGGTGAGGGCGTGATTCCTCTCCTTTGGCTCGGAGCAAGCCTCCTATTGGTTCTCGGTGAACTCGCGGTCGGAGATTTAGCACTGTTAATGCTCGGAGGTGGTGCGCTGGCAGCGTCCGGTGCGAGCCAGCTTGGAGCGCCGCTTTGGCTGTCAGTGGTCATCTTCGCCGTTGTATCCGCCGCACTTGTGCTGACAGTTCGCCCTGTGTTGCGCAAAAAGATGGCAAAACCGGACAAGTCCGCTGAACTGGAGTCGCGTCCGGAACTGCTAGCGGGCCGTCATGCTGAGGTCATCGAGCCAGTTTCCTCGTCAGCGGGTCTGATTAAGGTCAATGGCGAGTTGTGGAGCGCGCGCAGTCTTCTGACTGCGCAGACCTTCGATGCGAAGGAAAGAGTCACGATTGTAGAGATTTCGGGCAATACCGCAGTAGTGGACAAGCTGCTCTGAGCAGCCAACTCACTTAAAGGGCGCTCGGAGCACTCTTAGTTACTGACCATTAAATAACTGACCACACAGTTTCTAGCTACGAGGGAATCCCATGGAAGGCTTTATCATCCTCGTCGTTTTCATTCTCGTGGTTGTTACCTTGGTTCTCAAAGCGATTGTCCTGGTTCCTCAGGGTGAAGCGGCAATCGTAGAGCGACTGGGACGATACACGCAGACACTGAACAGCGGCCTGAACTTCATCATCCCGATCATTGACCGAGTGCGCGAGAAGGTCGATACCCGTGAGCGTATGGTTACCTTCCCGCCACAGGCAGTGATCACCGAAGACAACCTGACTGTGGCTATCGATACCGTCGTGACCTTCCAGGTCAATGAACCGGATCGGGCAATTTACGGTATCGATGACTACATCTTCGGCGTCGAACAGATCACCACCGCAACGCTTCGCGACGTCGTGGGTGGCCTGACACTGGAAGAGACACTGACTTCCCGTGACTACATCAACCGCCGTCTGCGCGGCGAGCTGGACGAGGCCACTGCCAAGTGGGGTCTTCGTATCGCTCGTGTGGAGCTGAAGGCCATTGAGCCGCCACCGTCGATTCAGCAGTCGATGGAAAAGCAGATGAAGGCCGATCGCGAGAAGCGCGCCATGATTCTGACTGCGGAAGGTACCCGCGAAGCCGATATTAAAACTGCTGAGGGCCGTAAGCAGGCACAGATTCTGGCCGCCGAAGGTAACAAGCACGCAGCAATTCTGGCTGCTGAGGCTGAGCGTCAGGCAACCATTCTGCGCGCTGAGGGTACTCGCGCCGCTACCTACCTTGAGGCACAGGGTAATGCTCGCGCTATCCAGAAGGTCAACGCAGCTGTTAAGGCTTCACAGTTGACACCTGAGATTCTTGCCTGGCAGTACCTGGAGAAGCTGCCTGAGCTGGCAAATAAGGACGGCAATACTGTTTGGATGATTCCGTCGCAGTTCGGCGACAGTCTCGAGAGCTTCGCTAGGGCTTTCGGCAAGAAGGATGCCGACGGTGTCTTCCGCTACGAGCCTCCGGCCGTGAGCCGAGAGACCAAGGAAGAGGCTGAGCAGGGCCGCGACGAGAACTGGTTCGACATGTCGACTAACCCGGAGTTGGCTCGTGCAGTTGCCGCGGCGAACGAGGTCGCTAACCGCCCGGTTGATGATCCGGTAGCTGCAGCAGCTGGTAATACCCCTGAGAGGAAGAAGAATCGCCGCGCTGATTCGGCTCAGCCCGCTCAGCCTGAACAGTTGGGTGGTCAGAACGGCCCGGCAGCGGTTGAACCTGCGACACCGGCTGCGCCCGCTGCGCCGTCCACACCGGCTGCGCCGTCAGTTCCTTCCGGCAAACGTGACCTGCCCTCGGCTCCTGGCACCGGTAATGCCAATGCAGGCGGCGGTGCGCACTCCGCCGAACGTCCAGATTTTTCAGGATGGTCACGTGACCCTTACGCCCCAGAAAATGGGCAGTAAGCTTTTATAACTCATCAGCTCGCTGAAGCAGGTGGACGGCCAGGTTCCATCCGGCCAGCTCCGCCTGCCAACCAGCTGCTGCGAGGCGCTGATTGACGGCCTGCTTTGAAACTCCCAATTCTTCCGCGGCCTCTACCTGTGAAAAACCAGCGCGAACCAAACCAGTTGCCTCGCGCCCTTCGGGGGACCTGCGAGAGATAACGTGGTGCAGCAATGTGAATGCCGCACCAATATCATCCGAGTAGTCCTTACCACGCGGATTGTTAGTCCGAATGCGGGTCTTTACCGTGCCGGCTCTGCCTCCCTTACCGACGACTGAGCTCGATGCCAGATGCGCTTGCTCAATGTCGTCCTGAGGACAAACACCGATACCTATTGCCCAGTCGCCTGCGGCCAATAGCGCCAGCACAAGCGTGGTGACTCCCACAGCATTATCAGGAGCTGCGCGAAGCTCTTCGATACCTGCAACCTCAACAGTTCCCACGCCTTCCAGGCCGGAAAGTGCCTGCGCAGAGGCCTGAACGTGATCTGCCCTGCGAGTAGATCGACCGCGATACCTGGCAAAGACTGAGTACATACGCTCTAGTCTAGCCCCACCCCTTGACAGTTGGGCTAAGACACGTTCCTTCGCTACGCACACTCACGGGCGCCCAACACCAGCTCGCCGAAAAACGCACGTCTAGATCAAGAGCACCAAGCGGTGTTTTTAACGTTTCGAAGAACCGGTTACGACAGGGAACTTCGCATCCGCAAGAAGTCCCAGCAAACCAAGCACGAGCAGAATTCCCGTGGCCACCGCAAAGTGCACGTCGAAGCCGACCAACAGCGCGTCGCCAAGCAGAACGACGGCGAGTGTGTTCGGCGCCGAACCTAGGGCAGTGGCGATGATATACGGCACGATGCGTATCGACGACAGCCCACAGGCGTAGTTGAGAAACGAAAATGGGACGCCAGCAATCATGCGCAAGCTGAGCACTGTGAGCCAGCCGCGCTGTTCCAACCGATGGTCGAGACTGAGAAGACGGCGGTTGGTCAGGTGCGTGCGAAACCAGTCGCGCCCCAGGAAACGCACAATACACAGGGAGAGAAGGGCAGAAACCGTCGTCGCAGTAATTGCCAGCAGGAAACCGAGCACTGGCCCGAAGAGAATTCCGGACGCCAAAGTGAATACGGTGCGGGGGATTGGGAACTGAGTCAGTGCAACGTATGCGAGGAAGTAGAGGAGCGGGAACCAGTCACCGGCATCGATGGACCACTGCCGGATGGTAGCGACGGTGGGAACATCGACGTACAGCGTGACGACGACCCCCACACCTACGGCTAGCACCAGCAGAACCTTTTTGAGTGTAGGGGTAATTCGCACATCGGATACGTTCACCCATTTGAGGTTACCGGGGATTGCGGAGAAGCGTGTGACCTGCGCGTTGGAGGCTCTGCGGGGAGGGCTAGTCAGCGGCTAAAGGCGTTTGCCCTTTATTTCACTAGGATGGGAATCAAGGTCACTATGCCTTGGCTCGAGCACTTGACGTGCCCGTCAGCACAAACCGAACGTAAGGGTATTGCACAAGTAGCTGAAAAGTTCAGTGCACGGACACTCGGGTGAGTCTTAGCGTCTGACTAGTGGCTCTTATTGACTATTGGAGGAAGCCAACGCCTTTATATCCTTTTCCGGCGCGGAGAATTCGGAAATTGTCGCAGCCGAATTTCCTCGGCCGTGGATTGATGGGGGCGTTGCTTAGAACATGTAAGGGAGAAGGTCTGTCGTGACTGACCGAACGACCCCCGAATCACCTTCCACGCTGCCACCAAACTTCGAGGAATTGCAGAATTCCTGGTATCAGGGCGTGGCCAAGGTATTCGCGCGGGTGCACAAGCAAGACGTTGCAGATGTACCGCTCGACATTTGGAAACGACTGATTCAGACCACCTATGACGGTGTCGATGTCCGCCCGCTCTACACCCGTGCGGACGAGCTCGCGGAAAGCCCAGCTCCGGGCCAGTTCCCATTCGTCCGTGGCGCAAAGGTCACTTCGGACAACACCAACGGTTGGGGTGTTCGGGAGACCTTCGGTCGCCAGTACCCGGATGAGGATGCACTTGACCCAAAGGCCGTCAACGAGACTCTGCTGACTGCCTTGGAAAACGGAACCACGGACATCCGCCTGGACTTCACCGGCTCCCTCGAAGCCGCTGATGTGCCGGCTCTGCTCAACAACGTCTACGTCGACCTTGCTCCGATTGCCGTGCATGCCGGTAAGAAGACTGCGCAGGTTGCGGAAGCACTGACGTCCTACATCGAGCAGGCGAACCCGACTAATCCGGATAACATCGCAGTCGAGCTTTCTGCAGCTCCGCTGACCTCCGCTTTTGCCGGGATTGACGATGTTTCTCTCGACGAGGCCACGCAGCTGGCCGTCAAGGCGGCTAAGCAGCCGGGCGACGTCCGTGCCCTGCTTGTCGACGGCGTTGTTTTCTCCAACCTGGGTGCAAACAACATCCAGGAGATTGGCTACAGTCTCGCCGTTGGTGTCGCCTACTTGCGTGCGCTGACCGACGCGGGCTTGAGCGCTGAAGAAGCCCTCGGCCAGATCGCTTTCCGCTTTGCCGCTACCGACGACCAGTTCGACACCATTGCGAAGTTCCGCGCCGCTCGCGTTCTCTGGGCCCGCGTTGCTGAGGTTATCGGCGCCCCTGAAGCTGGCCGCGCTCCGATGCACGCCGTGACAGCCCCGGTCATGTTCAGCCAGCGCGATCCGTGGGTCAACATGCTGCGTGTGACTGTCGCCTCCTTCGCCGCAGGTGTCGGCGGTGCCTCCTCAGTTGAGGTTCTGCCGTTTGATTACGCAGTTGTCGGCGGCATGCCGAACGTCTCCAAGACTTTCAAGGCTCGCATCGCTCGCAACACCAATCTGTTGCTGCTGGAAGAGTCTCACCTTGGTTACGTCGCCGACCCAGCAGGTGGCTCCTACTTCGTCGAAGACCTGACCGAAGAAATGGCCGACAAGGCATGGGAGATCTTTACCGGCACTGAGGCCGGCGGCGGTTTCGCCTCCGCGGAGGCCGATATTCGCGCCGCCCTGGACGCTACCTGGGAAAAGCGCCGCGCCGACATCGCACACCGCCGCACCAAGGTCACCGCCATCAACGAGTTCCCGAACCTGGCTGAGGCCCCACTGGCTCCTGAGGCCCGCCCGGAGGGCGACCCGATTCGCCGTTGGGCCAGCGACTTCGAGGCGCTGCGCAACCGCTCCGATGTCTTCCTGGCTGAAAAGGGCAACCGTCCGCTGATTGCCATGCTGCCGCTGGGTCCGCTGGCCAAGCACAACATCCGCACTGGTTTTACCTCCAACCTGCTGGCTTCCGGCGGTATCGCCGTCGCCAACCCCGGCCAGGTTGTGCCGGGCGAGGCAGGTTTCGAAGAGGCAGTGAAGGCCTCTCCGATTGTCGTGCTGTGCGCAGCCGACAGCGAGTACGAGGCCTCGGGCCAGGACGCTGTCAAGGCCGCCCGCGCCGCCGGCGCTAAGGAGGTCTTGGTGGCCGGCTCCGAGAAGAGCTTCGCCAATGCCGCTGAGGACGCTCGCCCCGACGGATACCTGAACATGACCATCGATGCTGTCGCGGAGCTGTCCCGACTGCTGAACGAACTGGGAGCGTGAAGGAAGTAATGACCACCATCCCAAATTTCGCTGACATCTCCCGCAACACCGACGACGCAGCCGCTGCCACCAACAAGGCAGCTGCCGCGGAAGCTGGTGAAGTGTGGACCATTCCAGAGGGCATCGATGTCAAGCGCGTCTACGATCGCGCTGACCGCGACGCCGCTGCTGCCGAGGGCCACCCGGTAGATTCTTTCCCGGGTATCGCCCCATTCATGCGCGGGCCGTACCCGACCATGTACACCAACCAACCGTGGACTATTCGCCAGTACGCTGGCTTCTCCACCGCAGCTGAGTCCAATGCCTTCTACCGCCGCAACCTCGCGGCCGGCCAGAAGGGCCTTTCGGTCGCTTTCGACCTGGCTACCCACCGTGGCTACGACTCGGACAACCCGCGTGTGTCCGGCGACGTCGGTATGGCCGGCGTGGCAATTGACTCGATTTACGACATGCGTGAGCTCTTCCAGAGCATTGACCTGGGCGGCGTCTCGGTGTCTATGACCATGAACGGCGCTGTGCTGCCGATTCTGGCCTTCTACATTGTCACCGCTGAAGAGCAGGGCGTTTCGACCGAGCAGCTGCGCGGTACGATCCAGAACGACATTCTCAAGGAGTTCATGGTTCGTAACACGTACATCTACCCGCCGAAGCCTTCGATGCGAATCATCTCCTCGATCTTCGAGTACACCTCGGCAAAGATGCCGAAGTTCAACTCGATTTCGATTTCCGGCTACCACATTCAGGAAGCGGGCGCGACGGCCGACCTTGAGCTCGCTTACACGCTTGCCGACGGCATCGAGTACCTGCGGGCCGGTATTGACGCTGGCCTGGAAGTTGATAAGTTCGCTCCGCGTCTGTCCTTCTTCTGGGGCATCTCGATGAACACCTTCACCGAGATCGCCAAGCTGCGTGCAGGCCGCATCCTCTGGTCCGAGCTGGTTGGCAAGTTTGGCCCGAAGAACCCGAAGTCCCAGTCCCTGCGTACTCACTCGCAGACCTCTGGTTGGTCGCTGACCGCTCAGGATGTCTACAACAACGTCGCGCGTACTGCTGTTGAGGCTATGGCCGCAACACAGGGCCACACCCAGTCGCTGCACACCAACGCACTGGACGAGGCTCTGGCACTGCCGACTGACTTCTCAGCCCGTATTGCTCGTAACACTCAGCTGCTGCTTCAGCAGGAGTCCAACACCACGCGTCCGGTTGATCCGTGGGCTGGTTCCTACTACATCGAGTGGCTGACTAATGAGCTGGTCAAGCGTGCACGCCAGCACATCGACGAGGTCGAAGAGGCCGGCGGTATGGCACAGGCCACCATCGAGGGCATTCCGAAGCTGCGTATTGAAGAGGCTGCAGCTCGTACGCAGGCCCGTATTGACTCGGGTCGTCAGGCTCTCATCGGCGTGAATAAGTACCAGGTCGAAGAGGACGAGGCCATCGAGGTTCTCAAGGTTGAGAACTCCCGCGTGCGCCAGGAGCAGATTGACAAGCTGGCTCGCCTGCGCGCCGAGCGCGACGAGGAGGAGGTTCAGAAGGCACTGGCCGCTCTGACCGACGCTTGCCGTAACCCGGGTGAACCGGGGGACCTGGACAAGAACCTTTTGAAGCTCGCTGTCGACTGTGCTCGCGCCATGGCCTCCATCGGTGAAATCTCCGACGCCATGGAAGAGGTCTTTGGCCGCCATCAGGCCGAGATCCGTACTCTCTCCGGCGTCTACAAGGACGAAGTTGGCAAGGAGGGAGCCGTGTCCAACGTCTCCAAGGCCATCGCCATGGCCGATAAGTTCGAAGAGCAGGAAGGTCGCCGTCCCCGTATCTTCCTGGCCAAGATGGGCCAGGATGGTCACGACCGTGGCCAGAAGGTCATCGCGTCCGCCTACGCGGACCTCGGCATGGACGTTGACGTGGGACCGCTGTTCCAAACTCCGGAGGAGGCCGCCAAGTCGGCAGTCGACTCGGATGTCCACGTCGTCGGTGTTTCTTCGCTGGCCGCCGGACACCTGACGCTCGTTCCTGCCCTGCGCGATGAGCTGGCAAAACTGGGTCGTGAGGACATCATGATTGTTGTCGGTGGTGTTATCCCACCGGGCGACTTCCAGGAACTCTACGATGCCGGCGCCGCGGCTATTTACCCGCCGGGCACTGTCATCGCTGATTCGGCAATCGACATGATGACCAAGCTCTCTAACGAGCTGGGCCTCGACCTTGCCGTTGACGAAGAGTCCTAAATAACTACCGCATCCGCGCTGGGCTGACTGTTCAGCTCAGCGCGTTGTCGGAATTGAGAAGTAGCGATGAACGAGTATCTTGAAGAAAACCTGGGCACCCTCGTCACTACCGCTGGCACGGTCGTTGAGGGAAAGACCGCTGTAGCCCCCGAAGTCGTCCGCCGTGCGCGACGACGGATCGATGTCGACGACCTCTTTGAGGGCGTGCGGGCTGGAAACCGCACTAAGTTGGCCCGGGCAATCACGCTGCTGGAGTCGACTGCTCCGGCGCATAAGGTGCTGGCTCAGGAACTACTGGTGAAGTTGCTGCCATTTTCCGGCAAGGCCATGCGTGTCGGCCTTACCGGCGTCCCCGGCGTCGGTAAATCAACCACGATTGAAACCCTCGGACTGAAGCTGATCGAGGAGGGCCACCGCGTTGCAGTGCTGGCCATCGACCCGTCGTCGACGAAGTCCGGTGGTTCGATTCTGGGCGACAAGACCCGTATGTCCCGACTCTCGGCCGCGGATGAAGCCTTCATTCGTCCGTCGCCCTCTGCGGGCACACTCGGTGGTGTCGCCAAGGCAACGCGTGAGGCCATGGTGGTGCTCGAGGCCGCAGGCTACGACATTGTCATCGTCGAAACTGTCGGCGTCGGTCAGTCCGAGGTCGCGGTGGCCCAGATGGTGGATACGTTTGCGTTTCTGGCACTCGCCGGCGCTGGTGACCAGCTCCAGGGCATCAAGAAGGGTGTGCTGGAGATGGCCGACGTGATTTCTATCAACAAGGCGGATGGTAAGAACTTGCGCCCGGCAAAGCGCGCTGCGCGTGATCTGATGACGGCCATGAAGATGGTTCGTTCCTCAGACCAAGTCTGGACGCCACCGGTACTGACTATGTCGGCATTGGAGGACGACGGCATCGACAAGTTCTGGCAAGCCATCGAAGACCATGTCGAGGCTATGCACGAGAATCATCTCTTTGATGAAAACCGCGCTAACCAGCAGATTAAGTGGATGTGGTCCATGGTTCACGAGACGCTCTTGCAGCGGCTCAACACCAACGAGGCTGTGCAGACAGAGAGCACCCTGGTGGAAAAACAACTCCGCTCGGGGCTGCTCACACCGACGCTCGCCGCCCAGCGCATCATGGAGGCATTTGACCAGGGAAGGGCATCGAACGCCGGGCTCGCCAACTAGGTTCAGAAAGGCGCGGGGTTTTCGTCGTAAAGCGAGTAAAGCGGGCGTATCCGTGTGCGCCTACTGACCGCGGTGATGGGGCGGATCGCTGTAGAGCGTGTGTTCGGCGAAGTGGAGAGCGTTGACCACGAGGTTGGTAAGGTGCTCGTCGGGCTGAGAGTAGAAGCTAGACGTGCCCTCCTTGCGGGTCTGCACCATATTGGCCATGCGCAACTTCGCCAGGTGCTGAGAAATCGCGGGGACGGGGCGATCGAGCGCGCTAGCGATGGCGGTGACGGTCATCTCCCCGTCACGGAGGAGCGACAGGATCGAGAGACGCGTCTTGTCGGCCATCAACTTCAGTACGTTAGTGGCAACGTCGAACTCGGTGCTCGTAGGAGCCTTCTCAGTCATTTGGAGGGGTAGTCCTTTCGAAGTCGACATGCCAAACGCTTGCGATGTTCAATGAGTTGAACCTTACTACGTATTGATACCAGTATTCAATTTCAGATGTCACAATAGGCTGTCACGAAAAGGGGAGAGTGCACCTAAGGGGCCGCGACCAAAGGTACTGAAAATTCCTTCAGTAATATCATCTGCATGGATTGGTTGATGGGTACCTTCCCGTGGCTGGTGGAGGACTTAACGTGGTGGCAAGTACTATTTTTCGCACTCGACTACACGATTAAGTTCATCGCGATTGGATGGGTGCCGGAAAACCGAAGCCCATCGGCTTCGACGGCGTGGCTGCTGCTGATTCTGCTGATTCCATTTATCGGCCTACCTCTGTTCCTCTTCCTGGGCTCGCAGCAGATTACGGGCCGTCGGCATGAGGTACAGGCACTGGCACAGGAGCTCATTGCGGAACGTACCGAGCATCTGCCCGACGTACCGGACGATGCCGAGATAGAAGATGACGTTGTCAACGTATTCAAGCTCTCGCGCCAGCTCACGGGAATGCCGGCAATTGCCAGCGCGGAAAAGGGACTTTTCACCGAATTCGACGCCTCCATTGACCGCATGATTGAGACCATCGATGCGGCCCAGAAATCAATCCACGTGCAGTCCTACATCTTTGCACTGGATTCCAGCACGGAGCCTTTCATACAGGCTCTTGAACGCGCGCACGACAGGGGACTAGAGGTCAAGGTACTGGTCGATCCAATTGGTTCGTGGAAGTACCCCGGCTACTACAAGCTGAAAAAGCGCCTGGACCAGGCTAAAATCTCCTGGCACCCGATGCTGCCCGTGAGCTTGCTGAAGCTCACCTGGCGCCGCCTGGATCTGCGTAATCACCGCAAGCTCGTAGTTGTTGACGGCGACATTGTATTCATGGGCTCGCAGAATTTGATTGAGCCCGAATATCAGAAGAAAAAGAACCATAAGATCGGCCGTCGCTGGGTGGACACGTGGATTGAGCTCGAGGGCGATATTGCGCTGGCCTTCGACGCAATTTTCGCGGTTGATTGGACCAGCGAGCTATACAAGACCCCAGACGCCACCAGGGACTATTCACTCCACAACACCGAAGTCAACGACAACTACAACGTTGTCCAGGTGCTGCCGTCGGGTCCGGGCTTCAGCACGGAGCCGAACCTGCGCGTCTTCAATAACATGATCTACCAGGCACACGAGCGGATTATCGCCGTCAGCCCGTACTTCGTCCCCGACGAATCCATGCTCATGGCGCTGACCTCTGCCGCATATGGAGGCATCGACGTCCAGCTCTACGTCAACGAAGAGTCCGATCAGTTCATGGTCGGCCACGCGCAGCAGTCCTACTACCAGGCACTGCTAACCGCTGGCGTGAAGATCTACCGCTATCCGGCGCCTGCGGTCCTGCACTCCAAGTTCATGGTTATCGACGACCGCATGGCCATGTTCGGCTCCTCCAATCTGGATATGCGCTCGTTCGGCCTCAACTACGAGATCACGCTTCTTTCCGCCGCCGGTTCCATCGTGGACAAACTGATCATGCTTGCCGACGAGTACCGCGACAAATCTTTCCTGCTCACCCAGGAGGAATGGAATGACCGGCCCCTTCGTCAGCGCTACCTGGACTCTGTTTTCCGCTTGACCTCGGCGCTGCAATAGGGCAGTCCCATTGGTCCGACAGACA